>JAGRHB010000456.1 GCA_020445245.1 Gammaproteobacteria bacterium | reverse complement strand
CGGCATGATCGGGTGGATCAGCCTCAACAGCGATTCGAGCACCCGTACCAGGGTGCGCCGGGTGCCGCGTCTGGCGGCCTCCGACGCATCGGGGTTGTTCAGCACCGGCTTGGTCAGTTCGAGGTACCAGTCGCAGTACTCGTTCCAGGTGAATTCGTAGATCGCCTGTGCCGCCTGGTCGAAGCGGTAGGCCTCGATCGCGTCGGTCACTGCCTGCTTGGTCTTCTGCAGGCGTGACAGGATCCAGCGATCGGCCAGCGAGCGCTCCAGTGCCCCACCGTCGACTGCGCAGTCCTGGCCCTCTGTGTTCATCAACACGAAGCGCGAGGCATTCCACAGCTTGTTGCAGAAGTTGCGGTAGCCCTCGATGCGGCCGCCGTCGAGCTTGATGTCGCGGCCGGTGGCGGCGAGCGCGGCGAAGGTGAAGCGAAGCGCATCGGTCCCGAATGCCGGGATGCCGTCGGGAAAGTTCTTGCGGGTCAGCCTCTCGATGCGTTGCGCCAGCTGTGGCTGCATCATGCCGCTGGTGCGCTTGGCCACCAGCTCCTCGAGCCCGATGCCGTCGATCACGTCGATCGGGTCGAGTACGTTGCCCTTGGATTTCGACATTTTCTGGCCCTCGGCGTCGCGCACCAGGCCATGGACGTAGATCTCGTGAAACGGGACACCGTCCATGAACTTCAGACCCATCATGATCATGCGGGCGACCCAGAAAAAGATGATGTCGAACCCGGTGACCAGCACGCTGGTCGGATAGAATTGCTGCAGGCGATCGGTCTGCTGGGGCCAGCCGAGGGTGGAGAACGGCCACAGCGCCGAGCTGAACCAGGTGTCGAGCACGTCCTCGTCCTGTTGCAGGACATAGTCGGCGGCCAGGTCGTGTTTTGCGCGGACCTCCTGCTCGGAGCGACCGACGTAGATGTTGCCCTGGTCGTCATACCAGGCCGGGATGCGGTGTCCCCACCAGATCTGGCGACTGATGCA
Source organism: Gammaproteobacteria bacterium (assembly GCA_020445245.1). Next base: position 805 of record JAGRHB010000456.1, on the reverse strand, counting down.
CCAGTCCTGGATGTTGCGCATCCACTCGTAATATGTGTTCTTCCAATTGTCCGGCACGAAACGGATGCGCCCGCTCTCGACCGCTTCGATCGCCGGTTTGGCCAATGGGCCGACCTTGACGTACCACTGGTCTGTCAGGAAGGGCTCGATCACCGCACCCGACCGGTCGCCTCGCGGCACCATCAGCTTGTGGTCGACGATCTTCTCCAGCAGGCCCTTCGCCTCGAGGTCAGCGACGATCTGCCTGCGTGCGTCGTAGCGGTCCATTCCGATATAGGCACTCGGGATCAGGTCGTCTTCGTCCGCATCGTTGGCGCGGATCGCCGCGTCGATGGTGAAGATGTTGATCAGGCCACCGTGTGCCTGCCTGCTGATCGGTGTCTCATCGCGATGACGCTGCCACACCGCATAGTCGTTGAAGTCATGTGCCGGGGTGATCTTCACGCAGCCGGTACCGAACTCGGGGTCCGCGTGTTCGTCGGCGACGATGGGTATCCGGCGTCCGGTCAGCGGCAGCTCCACCAGTTCGCCGATCAGGTGTTTGTAACGTGCATCTTCCGGGTTCACTGCGACCGCGCAGTCACCGAGCATGGTCTCCGGACGTGTGGTGGAGACGACCAGATGGCCCTGGCCGTTGGACAGCGGGTAGCGCATGTGCCACATGTGCCCGCTCTCTTCCTCTGAGATCACCTCGAGGTCGGAGACCGCGGTGTGCAGCTTGGGATCCCAGTTGACCAGGCGCTTGCCGCGGTAGATCAGGCCTTCCTCGTACAGCCGGATGAAGACCTCCTGTACGGCCTCGGAC
>JAGRHB010000455.1 GCA_020445245.1 Gammaproteobacteria bacterium | reverse complement strand
TTCGGGTCGAACAGGCCCCAACGGCCGGGAATCCGCTCGGCGAGCTTGATATTCAGACCATCCCCGTCTGGCTATCCGCGTTCCGTTGCCCGTTTTGTTCTGATTCTTGTTCGGGTTTTATTAGGGGGGCGCCGTCGTTGTTCGCCTGGTCATTTCATTGGCGGCAAGCGGCGGGGAACTCGGATCGTCAAGGAGCAGTATTGCACAGTTCCGGCAATGCGCCAGTTCATGCGGTGCCGGTCGACGCGACCGCAGACCTGTGGGCCGGATCTGTTTCCTTGTGGATGTGAGGTGCCGGGCGCCAGCTCACCTTGAAGTACAGAGCAGAGGAAGGCGGGGTGTGTTCAAGTGCCTCAGTCGACCGTCCTGTTCTGATATTCGGTAGCCAGGGTCTTGAGTTCATCAAGGAGTCGACCGTATATCTGCACACGTTGTGCGTTGCTGGCGCGTGCCTGCTGGTCCGCGATCTCCAATGCCATGATCTGTCGTTGCAATTCGGCGATGCGTTGATGGTGTGTCGGGTCCGCACCTGAAGCCCTGTCCAGCCAGTCCAGTGCGGCTTTCACCTGCTGATGGATCAATGGGGCTGCGTCCAGCTGCGCAGGCTCGTGTGCGAAAGCCTGCGATAGCTGCCATTCCGCTTCGATCAACGCCTGGCGCTCCGGCGTGTAGAGATCGGGTCTGTCGATTTTGAGGCCGTTGAGGTCAACTGCAGCCGCCAGTGACACCGTGAGAATGACCAAAAGGCCGAGCGCTATGAATGTCAGCGTTGACTGTTTTCTGATCCTTTCGAGATAACCGTTGTAGGTCATTGGCTGGTCCCTCGTGAGGGCGATGTCGCTAGGCAGGGGCGGCGGCGGGTGTTCGATCGATCGATGGTTGCGACATTCCACATGTACCCGGCGCACCCCCACCAACCTCATCACGACCGGGACACTCGAGAAACACCTGTGCTGAGCACGTCCGGCAGTGCTGCGGATTGAAGTTGCGCACTGCAGCTGCGATGCCCGCACTTTTCGATTCATGGATGCAGCCGTCGCCCAGTTCTTCCAGGTAGCCGCCGCGACGCAGGAATGCCAGGACTTTCGGCTTGACCCTGAACAGGTACAGGCGGTGGCCCTGGCGACGCAGACGTGCCGATTCCTGAACCAGGAACTCCGCGCCGGCGACATCGATGAAGTTGACGCCGTGCGCAATCAATGCGACGTCACGCGGTGCCTTGTCGCGGCGTTCGAGATGCCGCAACCGCTCCGCGACATGGCTTACTGCACCGAAGAACAGCGAACCGTCCAGCTGGATCATCCGCAGCTGGGGGCAGGGTTCGTGGTCGCTTGCGTCGGCGAATCTGCGCTTCGGCAGTGAGGCGTCGGGCAGGCGTTCTTCGAGATGCGGACGCGAGGTACGGTTGAGGTAGGCAATTAGCGACAGCCCGACACCGGCGAGAATGGCAAACTCGAGATCGAGAAACAGCGCGGACAGGAAAGTCACCGCCATCACCGTTGTTTCGGAGCGACTGGCGCGCAGGATCTTGCGGATATGGTGACGGTCGATCAGCCCCCAGGCTACCAGCATCAACACCGCTGCCATCGCGGCATTCGGCAGGTAGGCGGCAAGCGGTGCCACCAGTACGACTATGCCCATCAGCATTACGCCGGCCAGCATCGCCGCCAGCGGCGTCTTGGCGCCTGCCTCGTAGTTGAGGCCGCTGCGGTTGAACGAGCCTGTTGCCACGTAGCCCGAGAAGAAGCTGCCGACCAGGTTGGACAGTCCCTGGCCGATGAATTCCTGGCTGCC
>JAGRHB010000454.1 GCA_020445245.1 Gammaproteobacteria bacterium | reverse complement strand
GCTGATCAAGGGTGACAAGGGTGTCGTCTACGATCGCGTGGTCCAGGCGATGGTGGTGCTGCAGAGTGCCGGTGCCCCCAGTGTCGGCCTGATCACCCAGCCGCCGGAACCGGCGGCAGTACGGCGTTAGGAGGCGAGGTGTTCGCGGTATTGCGACGCAACCCCGTTGCCCTGGTGCTGGCGGTCCTGCTGCACATCGCACTCGCCGTCTTCCTGCTGCTGGAGGTCGACTGGCGTGACGAGGTGAAGCCGATCGGTGGTGACGTGCAGGTGGTGCAGGCGACGCTGGTCGATCAGCAGAAACTCGATGCCGAGGTCGAGAAACTGCAGGCGGCCGAGCGTGAGAAGGCCGACAAGGCGGCCGCGGCCAAGCGCGCCGAACAGGAACAGCTCGAGGCGCTGCAGAAACGCCGCGCCGACGAAAAGCGCAAGCTCGCGGAGCTCGAGCAGCAGCGCAAGCAGCGCCAGGATGAGGAGGCACGCAAGGTTGCCGAGGAGAAGAAGCAGGCCGAGGCGGAGAAGGCGCGGGTCGCCGAGCTGAAGCGTCAGGAACAGGAATTGCTGAAGAAGCAGGAAGTGGAGAAGAAGCGCCTGGCGGAACTCGAAAGGAAACGCGAGGCCGAAGAAAAGAAGCGCAAGGAAGAGGAAGTCGCGCGTCAGAAGGCCGAGGAAGAGGCGAAGCAGAAGGCGGAGGCCGAGGCCAGGCAGAAGGCCGAGAAGGAACGCCAGGAGCGTGTCGCCAGGGAGAAGGCGGAAAAGGAGCGTGTGGCGAAGGAGAAGGCGGAGGCAAAGGCGCGTGCGGACCGCGAGGCACGCGAGGCCGAACTTGCTGCCCAGTTCGCTGCCGAGCGCGACGCGTCGGAAAAGGCCGAGGTCGCCAGCGCGATCCGCGCGAAGGTCGAGCGCAACTGGCTGCGCCCGCCCGGTACGGGTGAGCAGGGGCTGCGCTGCACAGTGCGTGTACGCCTGGGTGCCAGCGGCTCGGTGCTGTTGGTCAACGTGGTAAGGTCCAGCGGCAACAGTTCCTTCGACCGCTCGGTGGAGGCCGCGGTGCGCAAGGCGGACCCGTTGCCGATGCCCAGATCGGAGCGCCTGCTGGCACAGTTTCGCGAGATCGAGTTTGTGTTTGAACCGAGCAATTGAGCAGTGTCTGTCATGAAGAGATTGTTGTTACTGGTGCTGTCTGTCGGCCTGTACCTGCCGGTGCATGCCTCGACCCTGACCATCGAGATCACCCAGGGCCTGGAAGGGGCGCTGCCGATCGCGGTGGTGCCGTTCGCGTGGCGCGGTGATGCATCGACGCCGCCGGCACACGAGGTCGGTGGCGTGGTATCGGCAGACCTGCAGCGCAGCGGGCGTTTCAAGCCGCTGCCGACCAGCCAGATGCTGGCGCGGCCGACACGCGGTGAAGAGGTCGATTTCCGCGATTGGCGCGCACTCAATGTCGAGAACCTGGTGGTCGGCGAAGTCACCCCGAATGGGCCCGGCGGTTACCTGGTCAAGTTCTATCTGTATGACGTGTTCCGCGGTGAACAGGTGACCGGCTACAGCCTGCCGACCACGGTGCGCGACCTGCGCGCCACTGCACACCACATCGCCGACATCATCTACGAGACGCTGACTGGCCAGCCCGGCGCTTTTGCCACGCGCATCGCCTACGTGACTTCGGAGCGCAGCGGCAAGGACAAGAAAGAGACGGTGGAACTGCGTATCGCCGACGCCGACGGCTACGGGCCGCAGACCATCGTGTCGTCGAGCGAGCCGATCATGTCGCCGGCATGGTCACCGGACGGTCGCCAGA
>JAGRHB010000453.1 GCA_020445245.1 Gammaproteobacteria bacterium | reverse complement strand
GATCGCGGCCAGTGTCGCATTGGGCGTGGCGGTGGTGTTGTGGTCGCAGGCACCGAACTATGCACCGCTGTACGGCAATCTCGCGGAAAAGGACGCGAGCCAGGTGATGGAGGCGCTGCAGCAGGTCGGCGTCGATTATCGCGTGGACCAGGCCAGCGGCATGGTGATGGTGCCCGCGGCCAAGGTCAAGGAACTGCGGATGCAGCTGGCGGGCCAGGGCCTGCCCAACAGCGTCGGAATGGGCTTCGAGCTGTTGCAGCAGGACACCGGTTTCGGTACCAGCCAGATGGTCGAGAAGGCGCGTTACCAACAGGCGCTGCAGGGTGAGCTGGCACGCACCATCGCCACCATCGGTGCGGTACAGAGCGCCCGTGTGCATCTGGCGATCCCCAAACAGTCCGTGTTCGTGCGCAAGCGTCAGCCGCCGAGTGCCTCGGTCGCGCTGCGCCTGCACAGCGGGCGTATCCTCGAGGAGGGCCAGGTCGAGGCGATCGTGCACATGGTCGCGTCCAGCATCCCGGAACTCGAACCGGGCCGCGTGACCGTGGTCGACCACAAGGGACGGCTGCTCAGCGGCGACCCGGAGAGTCGCGAGATGAAGTTGTCGGCCACGCAGTTCGAACACACGCGGCGCATCGAGGAACACTACCGCGAACGCATCGAATCGCTGCTTGCACCGATCGTCGGCCGCGACAAGGTGCGTGCCCAGGTCACCGCCGATGTCGACTTCACCGTCACCGAGCAGACGCAGGAACGCTACAACCCGGATCAACCTGCACTGCGCAGTGAGCAGGTCAACGAGGAGCAGATGCGCGGCGCCGGCGCCGGTGGCGTGCCGGGCGCCCTGAGCAACCAGCCGCCGGCCGCGGGCAATGCGCCGGAGAATGCGCAGGGGCCGGATGGACAGGCGGCAGACGCCATCAACTCGAGCCGTCAGGCCACCCGCAACTACGAACTGGATCGTGTGATCAGTCACACCCGGATGTCGCCACTGTCACTGCGTCGCCTGTCGGTGGCCGTGGTGGTCGACGATATCAGCAACGTCGACGCCGACGGCAATGTCAGCGTGCGCGAGCGCACCCCGGAGGAGATCGAACGCCTGACCGACCTGGTGCGCGAGGCCGTCGGTTTCGATACCCGCCGCGGCGACAGCGTACGCGTGCTCAACAGCTCGTTCCTTAGCCCGGAGCCGGTCGCGGACCTGCCCGAAATCCCGATCTGGGAACAGGGCTGGTTCCTCGACACCGTGAAGCAGGTCGGTGGTCTGCTGCTGGTGCTGGTTCTGATCTTCGTGGTCCTCAAGCCGACGATGAAGCGTCTGACCACTGGACACACCGAACTGGCAGCTGAGGCAGGCGGTGGTGCACGTGTTGAAGGCCCGCTGGGCGACCGACAGGCCGGCGGCGGCACACAGAACGACGAAGGACTGCTGCTGGGCAGCGACGGGGAACCCGTGCGCCTGCCCGGCGGCGGACGTTACGAGAACATCATGGACGCAGCGCGCAACCTGGTGGATGAAGATCCGAAACGGGTAGCCCAGCTGGTCAAGACCTGGATGCACGAAGAAGCCGCCTGACATGGAACAGAATGCTGACGCACAAGCGGTAAAGAAACTGAGCGGGGTCGAGCGGTCGGCATTGCTGATGCTCGGCCTCGGTGAGAAACATGCGGCGGAGATACTGCGCCACATGGGACCGAAGGAGGTTCAGGAGATCGGCCTGGCGATGGCCAGCCTGAGCAATGTCACCAACTCGCAGATGGAACTGGTGATGCAGAAGTTCGTCGACGCGATCGGTGAGCAGACCTCGCTCGGCATG
>JAGRHB010000452.1 GCA_020445245.1 Gammaproteobacteria bacterium | reverse complement strand
GCACGACGAGACCGGTGAAGTGGACCCGGTATCGGAGGCAGACGTATATATCGCCTATGGCCGATATCAGCAGGCGGAGGACCTGTTGCGGCAGGCGATGGAGCGTGACCCCGATCGTCTCGCACTGAAGCACAAACTGCTCGAGGTCCATTACGCCACGCGAAATGCAGATACCTTCAGTGCGCTTGCACAGGAAATGGTCGATGCCGGGCAGGATTCGGTGGACGAGGATGCCTGGGCCAGGGCGCTGGACATGGGTCGTGAGCTTTCACCGGACAACCCGCTGTTTGCCCAGGCGACAGGTCGGCGTGGCGCCAAACTGGCTGGTCTGGCCGCGGCGGCTGCGGCCGGGGCGGCTGCCAAGGCCGTGGACGACGACACTCTGTCGCTGGACGATCTGGAGTTGTCTGAGCTGACCGCGGCCTATGATGAAGACACCGGGTCCAACGACCTGGAGGCACCTTCTGAAGTGTCGATCCTGCTCGATCTCGACGAGGCGTCGAACCTGAGCGAGTCGGCGATGCCGGAGATGCCGGCCAGCATCTCGCTGGACGAGCTCGATTCCCTCGACTTCGCCCTGCCGGAGGCCGACAAGGCGGACACCGCCAGATTCGAGCCGGTTGAAGAAGACAGCGTCAGCGATTCGTTCAACCTCGACAGCATGATGGCGCAGGCCGAGGCAGCGGTGGATTCCGACGAGTCGACTCTCAGCCTCGATTCCGAGTTCAGTGCCGACGAACTGCAGGCGCAGCTCGACGAATTGAGTGACCTTTCGGTGCTCGATTCCGATCTCGACGAACAGCCGGAAACCGCGCCGTCAGCGGCGGTGCCGGCGCCCGGCGGGAGCATGGGCCTCGTCTACGAAGATACCTCTGGTGCGACCGAAGGTCTGGATCAGCCGATCAGCCTCGACGAATCGGTTGATGCAGACGAAGCCGAGGAGGTCGGTGCGGCGACTTCGGCTCGGCCGTCGATGCAGACGATGCGGGCGGCGAGGACGATATCACCACCAAACTCGACCTTGCGCGCGCCTACGTCGAGATGGGCGATCAGGATGGTGCACGCAGTATCCTCGAGGAGGTCCTTGGCGAGGGTAATGACGAGCAGAAGGGCAATGCCGAGAAGCTGCTGTCGCAGCTGGGATAAGCTACTGGGACGAGCTGTCGGGATGATGCAATAATCGTCAGAACTTGATTGGACGGGGCGCCGGCAGGCGCCCTTGTTTTTTATGCGAATCGCTCTGGGTATCGAATACGACGGCAGCGCCTTCAAAGGCTGGCAGGTGCAGCGGCACGACGTCAGTACGGTTCAGGCGGCGGTCGAGGCGGCTTTGACCAGGGTTGCGGCGCATCCGGTGCGGGTGGTCTGTGCCGGACGCACGGATACAGGTGTGCACGCGGTGGGCCAGGTGGTGCACTTCGACACTGTGGCGCAACGCGATCCGCGTAACTGGGTGCTGGGCGCCAATGTGAACCTTCCGCCAACCGTGGCGGTCTCCTGGGCCCAGTCCGTGGATGAAGCCTTTCATGCGCGCTTTTCCGCGATTTCACGTCGTTACCGCTACCTGATTCTGGAACGCCCGGCGCGCAGCAGTCTGCTGGCGGGGCGCGCGACCTGGTCGCACCGGCCACTTGATTCGGACACGATGCACTTGGCGGGTCAGGCGTTGGTCGGTACCCATGACTTCTCCAGCTATCGGGCGCTGGGTTGCCAGGCGAAGAGCCCGGTGCGCACCCTGCACAGTCTGGATGTCGTGCGGCGGGGTGACCTGATCGAAATAGGGGTCCATGCCAACGCCTTTCTGCACCACATGATCCGCAATATCGCCG
>JAGRHB010000451.1 GCA_020445245.1 Gammaproteobacteria bacterium | reverse complement strand
GTTCAGCCTGTTTGCGCTGTCAGGTATCGTGGTCAACGACTCGATCATCCTGGTGGTGTTCTACAAGCAGCTGCGCGAAAACGGCATGGCGGTGAAGGAAGCCATCATCGAGGCTGCGTGCCAACGTCTGCGTGCGGTGCTGCTGACCTCGCTGACCACGATCGCCGGCTTGCTGCCGCTGTTGTTCGAGACCTCGCTACAGGCGCAGTTCCTGATCCCCATGGCAGTGTCGATCTCGTTCGGTCTGGCGTTTGCGACCTTCCTGGTGCTGCTGCTGGTGCCGACTTTGCTGGCCGGGCTTGAAGGCGTACGCCTGCGACTTTCAGGGGAGGTCGCGCGCTCGACGGTTTGATCGGTCTCGATCGACCAGGGGCTGGCCTCCCAAGGGAGGTTGCGGGATTGCGGGAGCCGAGCCCTCAGGGCGATTCAGGCAGCGGTTCAACCCCCGATGCAGACCCTGATCATCTCGGTCCCCGCATTGGAAAGGCTGCGTTTCCGGTGGGTGACTGCGCCGAGCCGGCGACTCAGGGCGAACCCGTCGACGCGCACTTCGTGCACTTTCGCGTCCAGCACGGTTGCCGGCAACAGGCTCCAACCCAGGCCTGTGGCCACCAGCATGTGCAGTGTCTCCAGGTAATTCGTTGCCATCGCCACCTTCAGTTCGACGCCGGCGATGCGCACGGCATCTTCGAGGATCCCCCGGGTGTAGGTCGTGGTGCCGGGCAGCACCGCGGGGTAGGTGATCAGTTCCTGCAGCGACACCTGTTCGCGATCGGCGAGCGGGTGGTCCAGGCCGACCATGAAGGCAAGGGGATCGTCCCAGATGGTCTGCAGCTGCAGCATCGGCGGTGTCGTCGGCGGAAGGGTGACGATTGCCAGCTCGAGATCACCGGTCTCGACCGCGCGGCACGCCGCTTCAGAATCCATGAAACGGATATCCAGATCGACCCCGGGGAACAGTTCGGTATAGCGTTTGAGTGGCGCGGGAAGCCGGTGCAGGCCGATGTGGTGGCTCGTGCCCATCGCCAGACGGCCTCGCACCTCGCCCGACAGGTCGCTGACTACCCGCTTCAGCTCCCGGGCATCGTTGATCAGGCGCCGTGCCCGTGGCAGCAGGGCGGCCCCAGTGGCGGTCAGTGAGACCCGCCGACCGATGCGGTCGAACAGGCGGGTGTCCAATTCAGTCTCCAGCAGCGCGACCCGTTTGCTGACCGCCGGTTGGGTAAGAAACAGTGTCTCCGCGGCCTCGGAGAAGGACTGGTGGTCGGCGACTTCGACGAAGGCCTGCAGGGCGGCGATTTCCATTATTCCAACTGAGAATTCACAAAATGAAAAACATGAATTTGTGTTATTCATAATAGGCGCTATTTTTAGCAGCGTCAGCAACAGGAAAGGCGCCATGAAAGCCAAGACGCTCTACGACAAGTTGTGGGAATCGCATGTGGTGCGGGAAGAGCCGGACGGTACCGCGCTCCTCTATATCGATCGTCATCTGGTGCACGAGGTGACCTCGCCGCAGGCCTTCGAGGGCTTGCGCCTGGCCCATCGGCCAGTTTGGCGGGCGTCGGCAAACCTGGCGACCGCCGATCACAACGTCCCGACGACTGATCGCAGCAGCGGTATTGCCGACCCGGTTTCCCGGGTGCAGGTCGAGACGCTGGATCAGAACTGTACCGATTTCCAGATCGTGGAGTTCGGGATGAATGATCCGCGGCAGGGGATCGTGCATGTGATGGGTCCGGAGCAGGGCGCCACCCTGCCCGGAATGACGGTCGTGTGTGGTGATTCTCATACCTCGACGCACGGCGCTTTCGGTGCGCTGGCACACGGTAT
>JAGRHB010000450.1 GCA_020445245.1 Gammaproteobacteria bacterium | reverse complement strand
TGAGTTCGGTGACCTGTGCCAACGGCCTGGCTATCATTCCGGAACGGCGGGTCATCCGGTCGGGTGACGACCTCGCCTTCCTGCCATTCTGCGAGCTGCTGTCATGATCCGCATTTTGTATTTTGCAAGTCTGCGCGAGCGCCTTGGGTGCAGCGACGAGACTCTGGGGACTGCGCCGGCCACGGTTGCCGATCTGCGTGCCGAGCTGGCCCGCCGCGGCGGTGTCTGGCAAGAGGTCTTTGCCGACGGCCAACGGGTACTGGCGGCGGTCAATCAGGAGATGGCTGGTGCTGGGCAGGTATTGCAGGGTGGTGACGAAGTGGGGTTCTTTCCTCCAGTCACCGGCGGCTGAAACGATACGGGGCGACATCATGAACGTGGAAATCCGGGTACAGGATGCACCGCTGGATGCGCTGGCAGAGATCGCACCTGTTTATGCGGGTCAGGCATCGATCGGCGGTGTGGTCAGTTTCATCGGCCTGATGCGCGACATGAACCAGGGCGACGCCGTCAGTACGATGCGTCTGGAGCACTACCCGGGTATGACCGAGAAGGCCCTGGCCGCGATCGTCGACGAGGCGGCTGGTCGCTGGGACCTCGCGGGTGTGCGCGTGGTGCACCGGGTGGGCGAGATCCACCCGCAGGATCCGATTGTGCTTGTCTGCGTGGCCAGTGCACACCGCGGTGAGGCCTTCCGCGCATGCGAGTTCATCATCGACTACCTGAAGACGCGGGCACCGTTCTGGAAGCGTGAGCAGACGGCGGCGGGCGCCACGCGCTGGGTCGATTCACGCGGCAGCGACGAGAAGGCTGCAGCGGCATGGGAAGAAACCAAATGACCCAGCCCGACATATCCCCGGAACTTGTGCACTAGTCGCCAGGAAGTAGTCAATCAATGGCATGGATCACCCGCAAACGGGTCTGCCGCACCTGTGGCGGCACTGACCTGACCCGCTATCACCGGCAGTTCTGGATGCGCCTGTTCAAGGGCAGCCAGCTGTTGCGCTGCCGACACTGCCGCTCAACCATTCTTCTGTTGCGTGAGCCGGCCGACCGCGAGCAGATTCCCACCGACGGGGACTGAGACGCCCGCCTGTGTGGACGCCGGCCAGCGTACCGCGGCAGCCATTCGCGCACCCAGCCCATCGACGGTCTCGCCGGCCTCGCCGACCACCGCGATGCTGCCCCAATCCGTCGGCACGATCTGTCCATTGAAGCGTGCCGAGGTGATCGGCATTTCGGTATCGGTCATTTCTCCCGGCATGAAAAACACGGTGACCGGCCCCATTTTGCCCGGCATCACCAGGTGCACGCCGTTGCGCTTGCGCATCAGGCACTCGGCGGCGAAATGTACCGGCCCGATATCGGCGGCGAGTTCGGCACCAAAGCGTTTGAACACCCAATTGACCCGCGCAGTTGGTACCGGGTGTGCCGCGCGCAGGTGGCTCGCCTCGTCCTCTATGTGGTTGATCACCGATTGGGCCAGGGCGACGTTGGTGCGCTCGATCGAGGTGCTGAACAGCGACACCATACTGACGCCGACCGTCAGCAGCACCCCAGCCGCCGCGCTGTACCACCATCGACGGCGCCGTTCGGCGCGCTGCTCGAAGCGGGCCGCCAGGCTCACGCGCTCCGCCAGGCCCGGTGGCGGCACGACGTTCTGCAACAGGCTGCGCATTCTGATCTCCCTGGCGCGCAGATCCCGCGCAAACGGCGCGCAGGCCGCGCAGCTGGCCTCGTGCGCCAGGAGGTCTTCGTCCCCGGACAGCGGGTCGGTCAGCAATCGCCGACGAAATTCCAGGCAATTCATAGTGTTGCCTCCTGTGGAAGATCACCCGTCAGCAGA
>JAGRHB010000449.1 GCA_020445245.1 Gammaproteobacteria bacterium | reverse complement strand
CAACCGTTCACCCTTCCCGATGTTTCACCTGATCCGCGAGGAGGGCCTGGCGGCGGCACTCGAATCCTATCCAAGCCCGGAGTCGATACCGCAACGCAATGTTGCGCGCCTGCGCGAACTCGGCATCAAAGGAATCGAAAGGCTGATGGAGGATGTGAAGGGGGGCGGCTGCTGAAAAGCCGCAGCAGCCGACGGCCGCGCGACGGCGCCGGCTCGCTTCGCGCTATTTAAGTCAAAGGTGAAGCACGCGCGGAACGACAGCTGCAGATCAGTGGCGGATGACGATCTGCGGGTTCATGTTCAATTCGCCGTCGGCCTCCAGCACCGCATAACGCTGCCGGTCAGGGCTGGCTACGACCGCGATCGCCGTCTCGAACAGCGGCTGACGCACGAACGCCAGTGTCCACCCGAAATTCTCCACCTTGCGCAAGGCCACGGACTGGTCGCGTGTAAGGACCGCATTCAGATTGGGCGGGATCGCGGCCTTGTTGCCTCGACGTTCGTTGGCGTCTGCTATGTTGGGACTCGGTGTCACTTCTTATTTTCCTTACAAACTGCATTGTCATTGCGTTGTTGAAGGCACCTTAGCCGGAAAAGCTGCCATTGAGAATGTGGCAAATGCAATTGGAGAAGCAGGTTCTTGTCGCGCCGCGGAATATCAGGCCGACAGATCGGTTAGTCTGCTGCGTGGTCCGCCCCGGCCCGTTTCCTGATACGTCTGTCTGTGTTGCACGACGAGTTGCTGTTTCTTGCGGTCAGCCTGTTGGCTGCCTTCGTTCACGGTGCCTTCGGCTTTGGCTTTCCGCTGCTGTCGACGCCGCTGCTGCTGCTCGGCTTCGACCTGCGAACGGCGATCCTGCTGACCCTGGTGCCGACGGTGTCTATCAACCTGGTCAGTATCCTTTCCGAGCACCGCTGGCGCGCCGCACTGCGCGACTACTGGCCTATCCCGGCATTCACCATCGTCGGCAGCTTCCTCGGCACCCAGGTGCTGCTGAACGTCGATCCGGATCCGTTCCGCTTCCTGTTGGCGGTGGTGCTGATCGGCTACCTGGTCAGCGACCACCTGCACCGCAGCGAACATCTCATCCGCGTGCCCAAGTGGGGCATGGCGCTGTTCGGTCTGCTGCTTGGTCTGCTGGCCGGCGTGGTCAACATCTTTGCGCCGTTGGTCGTCGCGTATGCGCTGTACACGCGCATGCCCGTGGCGTTGATGGTGGCGACCTTCAATCTCAGCTTCATCACCAGCAAGTCGGGTCAGATCATCGGTTTCGTCAGCCAGGGCGCGTTCGACCTTGGGGTCGTCAAGCTGGCGGTGTTTGCCCTGCCACTGATCCTCGGCGCCCTGTGGCTCGGCATTCGCGTACGCAAGCGTGTAGACATGGCGACCTATCGCGGCATGCTGCGCGGTTCGTTGTGGGTGATCTCGGTCGCGATCCTGCTCGATGCGCTGCGGCGGATGCTATTCGATTGACGGGCCGACGAAGGGCGCCGCCGCCAGTTGTGCCGGGCGGCCGTCCTGCGAGCGGGGTTGCTGGTCTGCATTCGACCCTGAGCCGAAGTTCTGCGACGCATCGACGAACGGCGGCGACCAACGCTGAAGAGACACATGCGGACTGTAGGGACCAGTGCGGTAGAACGCTTAAAGCGGTTCTTCAAAAATCTCTTTGATCTCGATCAAGGCCGCGATTCTCAAGTTGCCAAATTGCCCCTCCGACAAGTCAGATCCAGCGATACGGGGCTTAGACTTCAGTTATCGAGCCCGCACCTTTTACTGCTACGCCCACAAGGGATCGTCTGATCAAGTGACGCGAAAATGATGAAGGCGACCGATTTTCATTTCTGCTTATCTCCGGGGCGTACCG
>JAGRHB010000044.1 GCA_020445245.1 Gammaproteobacteria bacterium | reverse complement strand
AGTCCATGGTCGAGCATGTTGAGGGCGATATTGCGTCCCATGACGCCGAGACCGTAGACGGCGATGTCGGAGGGCATAGTTCTTGTTCCGTTGCCTGTTGTGGGTGCGGCCGGGGGCCGTGAATCGGATGTCTGCAAAAAACGTGCGCGCTATTGTTCCACTGCCGTTGCCTTTGCTGCAGCGCTGCCGTAACGGCAGGATCTGTGCCGGCGGGCCGGGCGCCTGCACAACTTTGGCACAACTGGTGCTTATTTGCAGAGCAGGAATTCATCGCCGGGACGGGTCACAACGGTGACCCGATACCCCGCGAAATTACCCGCCACAGCACCGCTCAACCGACCCTGATTTCGTCGAACCGGGTAGCGCGAGGATGCGTCGAATGCGCGGTGACGGTGTCGCGCACCAGTTGGGTGGTTGCCATGCCTGCATCGCGCGCCGCGTCGAGCTCGGGGGGGATATCCGACAGGAACAGGATCGATGCGGCCGGCAGGCCGATGCGTTCGGCGATACGCCGATACGACGCGGCATCTGTCTTGGCACCGATCAGGGTGTCGAAATAGCCGCTGAACAGCGGGTTGAGATCGCCATGGGCCGTGTGGCCGAACAACAGCTTCTGTGCGTACACGGAACCGGACGAGTAGACGTAAAGGCGTAGGCCTGCCGCCTGCCAGCGGCGCAGCTGGTCGACCGCATCGGCGTAGACGTGGCCGTGAAAGTCACCATCGCGATAGCCGGCCTCCCAGATCAATCCCTGCAGAACTTTCAGTGGCGTGATCTTGCGATCCTGGTCAATCCACGCAATCAGCTGGTCGATTGCCTCCTCGGTGCTCAGCAGGCGGCCGACCGCATTGTCGACATCGTCCAGCGCCTGCCTGACCGCTCGCTCGTCGGCATGCGCATACACGAAATCGTGCAGGTTCCCGCGTGCGTAAGGAAACAGCACATCCTTTACGAATGAAAGCGATGACGTGGTCCCCTCGATGTCGGTCAGGATTGCCTCGATCATGCGAGGCCGGCTACGAAGGTGTCGAAATCGGGAAAACGCGCAGCGATGTCGCTGCCGGTGAATTCACCGACCCAGCCATCCGGTGCGGTGAAGAAACGGATGCATTTGAAGCGTGGATTTGCGCCCATGTCGAACCAGTGCGTGGTATTGGCCGGCACGCTGATCAGGTCGCCCTTTTCGCACAACACCAGGTAGACCCTGTCACCGACGTGCAGATAGAACAGGCCGCTGCCATCGACGAAGAAACGCACCTCGAAATCGGCATGTGTATGCTCGTTCAGGAACTTCTGGCGCATCTCCGCCTTCTGCGGGTGATCGGCCCCGAGCGCGACGACATCGACAGACTGGAAGCCGTATTGTGCACTGAGCTTCTCGATATCCTCGCGATATGCCGCCAGCACTGCCGCCTGGTCGGCATCGATTGGCAGCGGTTGCTCGGCCTGCCAGCGCTCGAATTGCACGCCCAGCTCTCCGAGTGCTGCGGCGATTGCCGCGTGATCGCGGAGGGTCTGCAGTGTCCGGCCGTCGGCGTTCTGGATGGTCAATGCGGTCATTTCACTTGCCTCGCATACGCAGTTCGCAGGTAAAGAGGAACTCAAAGGCCTCGACGTGGCGCAGGGCATCCTCCATCGAATCGCCCCAGGTGTAGAAGCCGTGCCCCCGGATAAGGTAGCCGGGCGCATCGCAGTGCCCGGCCAGGTGTGCATCGACGGTGGCGGCGAGCCGGGCGATATCCTGGTCGTTGCCGAATACCGGGATACGCACGCAGCAGTCATGCGTGTCCACGCCGGGGAAAGCCTTGAGCAGTTCGTAGTCCTGCAACAGCAGTGAGTCAGACGACATCATCGACAGCACCGTCGCATTCACCGAATGCGGATGCAGTACCACCCGGGCCTGTGGAAATCGCGCATAGATCTGGGTATGTAGGCCGGTTTCGGCAGATGGCCGGCGTCCGTCCAGCGAACGGCCGTCGGCGTCGATGCGCATGATATCGGCGACCGTGAGCTTGCCCTTGTGGCGACCGGAAACCGTCACTGCGAAAGTACCGTCGCTGAGCCTGGCCGAGAAGTTGCCACTGGTCGCAGGCACCATGTCACGGCCGTACAGGGAACGCCCGACCTCGACCAGTTCTTCGGCGCGTTGCAGGAAGTCGCTCATCGGTCCGCTCACCTGTGGATCTGGGGCGGAAATATATCAACAAAGCGGGGGCCGTTGTGTGTCACTGACCGCTGCGGGGGTAAATGCGCGCGGCGGCGTCAACGGGGCTGGGTGCATGCCGCCGCGCGCATCTACACCAAGAACGGTTGCCAGCCCGTCTCAGAACATCTGAGCATTGATCCAGAAGTGCACCGCGATGCTTGCCGCATAACCGGCCGCGATCGCCGGCGTCCATCTCAGGTGACCGAAGAAAGTGTATTTGCCGTGAGCCTGTCCCATCAGCGCGACTCCGGCGGCCGAGCCGATCGACAGCAGGGACCCGCCGACGCCGGCAGTCAGGGTGACCAATAGCCATTGCCCAAGTGACATGTTCGGTTCCATCGACAACACGGCGAACATCACCGGTATGTTGTCGACGATCGCCGACAGCAGGCCGATCGCAATATTGGCGTTTGTTGCTCCCCACTGGTTGTACATCACCTCGGAGGCCAGTGCCAGGTAGCCCATGAAGCCGAGCGCGCCGACACAGGCAACGACACCGTAGAAAAAGAACAATGTGTCCCACTCGGCACGAGCGACGGGGCGGAATATATCGAACGGCAACAGGTCGCCAATCTCCTCGTCCTCTGTCCGGGCACTGACCCGGTGTGCAGTTTTTTTCAGGTAGAAGCCCAGCAGGCCGAGGTAACCGAGGCCGGTCAGCATCCCGATGACCGGTGGCAGGTGCAGGAAGTTGTGGAACGAGACGGCGGTGGCGATGGTCAACAGGAACAATCCGATGATCCGCCGCGCGCCACGCAGCATGATCACACAGTCTTCTTTGGCATGTGGCTTCTCATCCGGCACCGCGAGGTGCATCAGTGCCGCCGGAACGACGAAGTTGACGACGGCGGGGATGAACAGTGCGAAGAAACCCCAGAAATCGACCACCCCCTTCTGCCACACCATCAGCGTGGTGATGTCGCCAAACGGGCTGAATGCGCCACCCGCATTGGCCCCAACGACAATGTTGACGCAGGCCAGGGTGACGAAACGGGGGTTGTCACTGCCTACCGCGAGGACCACTGCACACATCAGCAGT
The DNA here is from genome assembly GCA_020445245.1 of Gammaproteobacteria bacterium. Next base: position 6,472 of record JAGRHB010000044.1, on the reverse strand, counting down.
GCGGTGGTCAGGTTGTCGGCGATTGGCGAGATCAGGAATGCCAGTGTACCGGTGATCCAGAACAGCGAGCGGAACCCGAAGCCGGCACTGACCAGCCGTGAGCGCAGTGCCTCGAACACCTGCAGTTCCTGCATCGAGTTGATATAGGTCATCGCGACCAGCAGGAACAGCATCAGCTCGGCGTACTCGAGCAGGTTGTGGCGCAGGGCCTCCTCGGCCGCGGTGTTCAGGCCATGCGACTGGTAGACCCAGGCGACCACGGCCCAGATCAGGCCGGCCGCGATGATGACCGGTTTGGACTTACGCAGGTGGGTGAACTCCTCGGACATCACCAGCAGGTAGGCGATCACGAACACGACAAGGCCGAAGTAGCCGGACCAGTGGCCGGTGAGATCGAGGTGTTCGGTACTGCCTGCGGCGACGCCGATCCCCGGCAACAGTGCCAACAGCACGGCACTGAGAAGTGCGAAGAAAAAGGGTGAGCCCGCCACGGTGGCAGTGCGCGACATGAAAGCTAAGCCAGGCATGGGGGAATCCTCGTCGGTGCGGGACAGGAAAAGACCGATCTGCACCCGGGACTGGCGCAGACCGGCAACGATAGGGTGGATCAGTAAACCAGGTTGATCATGACCATCAGGACGACCAGGAACAGGATCGTCATTATCCCGCCGGCACGCATGAAGTCCGGTACCCGGTACCCGGCAGGCCCCATGATCAGGGCGTTCACCTGGTGAGTCGGGATGAGGAAAGAGTTCGACGTGGCCAGCGCGACAGTCAGCGCGAACACCGCCGGGTTGGCGCCTGCACCGATTGCGATATTGACGGCCAGCGGCACCAGCAGCACCGTGGCACCGACGTTCGACATCACCAGGGTGAAGAAGGTGGCCAGTACCGCGACCGCAGCCTGGATGACCCAGATTGGCATGGTGCCGACCACGCTCAGCGTCTGCTCGGCGATCCACTTGGCGGTGCCCGAGGTCTCCACCGCCAGACCCAGCGGGATCAGCGAGGCGAGCAGGAACACTGTCTTCCAGCTGACTGCCGTATAGGCCTCCTCGATCTTCAGTACCCCGGCCAGAATCATGCCCATCGCGCCAGTCAGCAGCGCGACCGACAGCCGCAGATCGCTGAACAGGACCAGCCCGAGTGCGATCGCGAAAAACACGCCTGCGTACATCACCTTGTGCGGCCGCGATTCCTCGTGCGGGAACTCGGTGGTGACGACCACGAAGTTGCGGTCTTTCTGCAGACGCGCCAGGGCGTCCCACTGGGTATGCACGACCAGCGCATCGCCACCCTGCAAGGGAACGTCCCGGATACTGTCGCCTTCACGCAGGGTGTTGCCGTCACGGTGCAGTGCGACCATCGCGATGCCATAGGTCTTGCGCATCCACACGTCACGCGCACTCTTGCCGATCAGGTTCGAACTCGGCGGAATGACCACCTCGGCCACGCCGGACTTGGTGGGTGAGAAGACCTCGCCCAGGACCTCGATGCTGCTGTGCAGGTCGAGTTTGTACTTTTCCACGAATTCGAGCAGGTGCTTCGGCGAGGCGATGATGCCGAGCACGATGCCTGCGCCGATGCCGGTGTCGCGGGCGATGGTGCCGGGACCGACCTTCATCGAACCGCCGCTGGCCGAGGCGATCACGCGCACCTTGTCCTGGTGTTCGATATCGTCGAGTTGCTTGCCGACCAGTTCGCTGGCCTCCGGCACTTCGACCTCGAACAGTTCGTAGTCGAGACCGTAGGTGTTGCGGAAGTAGGCCATCGCGTCGTCCTTGCTCTTCGTACCCTTGCTGCCGGCCGGCAGCACAAAGCGTCCGGCAAGGACGAAGTAGATGATGCCGGTGGCCACCAGCGCGATACCGATCGGTGTGACCGAGAACAGACCCCAGGTATCCATCTGCTGCGCCTCGGGTAGCGCCTTGTTCGAGGTCAGAATCAGGTCGTTGAGCAGGATCAGCGGGCTCGATCCCACCATGGTCACCGTGCCGCCAAGAATGGCGCAGAAGCCCATCGGCATCAGCAGTCGCGACATCGGCAGTCCGGAGCGTGCCGAGATACGTGATACCACCGGCAGGAACAGCGCTGCGGCACCGACGTTCTGCATGAACGAGGAGATGAAGCCGACGGTGCCGGAGATGATCGGGATGATGCGCGTCTCGGTGGTGCCGCCCACCTTGAGAATGAAGGCGGCAACCTTGGTCATGATGCCGGTCTTGTCGAGGCCGGCGCCAATGATCATGACGGCGATGATCGAGATCACGGCGTTCGACGCAAAGCCGTCGAACAGGTGCTTGTTGTCGACCAGGCCGTGTTCCAGTCCCATGATCGGGGCGAACAGGGTCGTGAGTCCAAGCAGAACCATCACGGTGGCCGCGGCGACATCGACGCCGACCACCTCGAAGGCGAACAGGTAGACGGTGAGCAGCAGGATACCGCTGACCCAAGCAACCTCGACCGAGGGGACCACACTGGCGAGGTAGAGGCCGAACAGGGTGAACAGGGCGGCGGCGATGAGTTGTTTGCGATTCAGAAACGCGCGCGGTTTTGCAGTGGTTGCTTTTTCCGTGGCCGGTTCGGGAGCGGCGGCAGGCTCGGAGACTGGTGCCTGCGCGACTTGTTCGGATCCGTTACTCATGCCATCACCTCTTGTACTATCTCTTTGTCGATCGTCCCAAACGCATGCCAATGCCTTGCCCCGCACTCGAATGAAGCCCGCCGCCGAGCGGAGCCCATGCAGTGCCCGGAGTGGCGGTCAAGATTCCGTATTGGAAATCGGTGCCGGCCGTTGTGAGCCGCTGGGACAGCGGTCGATGGCCATCAGCAACGCGTAAACGCCCCATATTGTGGGGTATATGGCGGTGCATTGCTAATGAATCCAAAAAAGCTAACATTCCCATATGGAATATAAGAGACTTCCCGATCTGAAGGCGCTGGCGACCCTGCGTGAGATCGTGGAGCGCGGCGGCGTCGCCGAGGCCGGACGGGCGCTGAACATCGGCCAGCCCGCGGTGACCAAGCGTCTGCGCGCCCTCGAGCGCTGTTTCAATATCGAGCTGATGATGCGTGAAGCGGGGCGCTTGCGCCTGACCACCGCAGGAGAGCGTGTCTACGCCTTTGCGCGTCTGGTCATGGATCACCAGGTGGAGTTGCTGAGTGACTTGAATCAGCTGAAAGCCGGACGCAACCGGCTGCGTCTGGCGGTTACCCAGTCGATTGGCGAGCACCTGCTGCCCGATCTGCTACTGGCGTTCGCTGACGCCTTCCCGGACTATCGTATCGACACACGGGTGGGATACAGTCGCAGCATCCATACCCGTCTGGCCACCGGTCTGGCCGATCTGGCGCTTACCGAGATCCAGCCAGAGCACCCGGATGTGCTGGTACAGAAATGGCTGGACGACGAACTGGTATTGGTGTGTTCCCCGCGTCATCCGCTCGGTAGCCAGGAGATGTTGGCGGTGGCCGAAATACCGCGCCTGACCTACGTGTTGCGCGAAGGTGAGTCATCGATGCGCATCACTCTCGATCGCGCGTTGGCGGATATCGGGATAAAGGAGATCCCGATCGCGATGGAGGTGGGCTCGACCGATACCATCGTCGAGATGCTGGAACGCGGCCGCCACGTGAGTTTTCTGCCGCTTTTCGCGGTGCAGGGCGCGATCGACGCCGGTGTGCTGCACCTTATCCGTATCGAGGGTCTGCGGATCAGGCGTACCTTGTGGATAGCACGCACGCGTACCAATCTCGACAACCCGGTCGCCGAGGCGTTTGCCAAATTGATCCGCGAACTTGTGCCGGGGTGAAGGTCGCCGGTCAGAAGGCGATCAGCTGCTGACTGACCAGCCACGCGTTGATGATCAGCACCACGGCACACAGGTATAGAACCGCGAGCAGCATCTGGCGGTGATGATCGCGCGGATGGGCGGGACTGGTTTTCAACGGATGCTTGCGATGTGGCATCGCGGTTCCCTCCAGGTGACGGTGACCGACACGAAGCAAGTTTCGTACCCTGCTGATCGCCCACATTTGCGGTGTTTTTCCGCATCGCAACGGTGCAAAACGCCAGGCCAATGCGCCAGCATAGGGCGTGAACGTCCAGATCACGACGAGCATACAGCGCGATTACAACGGTTTTATGAATACCTTGGAGCCGCGCCGCCAGTTGTAGAGGTCGCGCCGGCGTTTGGGTAGCCTGTCCACCGAGGCGTTCTGAAATCCACGCTCGCGAAACCAGTGCGTGGTGCGCGTCGACAGCACGAACAGGCCACCGATGTGCATCGCGCGCGCCTTGTCTTCGACGTGCCCGAGCAGTTCGTCACCACGCCGGGCGCCACGATAGTCTGCGTGCACCGCAACGCACGCCAGTTCCGCGAGACCCTCTTCGGGGAACGGGTAAAGCGCTGCACAGGCGATTACGGTGCCGTCACGCTCGACCACGGTGAACTGGTCGATCTCCTGTTCGAGCAGTTCGCGCGACCGCTTCACCAGTATGCCTGCAGCCTCCATCGGTGCGATCAGCTCGAGGATGCCGCCAACGTCGTCGATGCGTGCGGTGCGTGTCAGCTCGTAGGGCTCTGCGGTGATCAGGGTGCCGGCGCCGTCACGGGTGAACAGCTCCGACAGCAGAATTCCGTCACGGTGACGGTCGAGGATGTGCACCCGGTTGACGCCGGCCCGGCACGCCACGGCCGCGTTGTGCAGCACCCGCGCCTGGTCTTCGGGCAGGCGCTTGCGCCTGGCCAGCAGTTGATCGACCTCGCGCGGCACCATGCTGCTGATCACCCGGCCGCGCGCGTCTGCGGCTTTGTTCTCGGTCAGAAAGATCAGCTTGTCGGCGCGCAGGGCGGCGGCCACCGCACCGGCGACGTCGGCGGCGCTGAGGTTGAACACCTCACCGGTCGGCGAGTAGCCGAGCGCCGGTACCAGGGCGATGCTGCCGCTGTCGAGCAGGCTGCGCAGCGCTTCCGCGTCGACCCGCCTCACCTCGCCGGTGTGGCGGTAATCGACGCCGTCGATCACGCCCAGCGGCTTGGCGGTGACGAAGTTGCCGGAGACGACGCGAATCCTGACCCCCGCCATCGGCGAATTGGCGAGACCCATCGACAGCAGTGCCTCGATCTCGACCCGCACCATGCCGTTGGCCTCCTTGACGCAGGCCAGGCCGTCGTCATCGGTGACGCGCAGGCCATTGACGACCTGCATGTCGGCACCGCGATCGGCCAACTGCTGCTCGATTTGCGGCCGCGCGCCCGGCACCAGTACCAGGCGTATCCCGAGGCCGTTGAGCAGCGCGATGTCGTGGACCAGGTTGGCGAAGCTGTCGTCGGCAATCGCCTCACCGCCGAATGACAGCACGAACACCTTGCTGCGATGCGAGTGGATATAGGGTGAGGACTGGCGAAACCAGTCGACGAAATCTGCTTGGTCTTTGCTGTGCCTGCTCACTGGCGTGCCGTCGTCTGTGACTGTCGATTGTTTTTTATTGTGGCCTGTCGTGGCGATCAGGTCATGCAAAAACGCCTGATCAGTCCGCGTAGGATACGTTTCGCCGGTTCGATCTGCTCCAGTGCGAGGAACTCGTCGGGCTGATGCGCCTGTTCGATACTGCCCGGTCCCATGATGACCGTCTGCATGCCGAGTGCATTCAGGTACGGCCCCTCGGTGCCAAACGCGACCGCCCCTGCCGCGTATCCGGTCAGGGCCTCTGCTGCCTGTATGATCGGTGACTGTGCCGGTGTCTCCATTGCAGGGATACCTTCAAACAGCGAGACGCGTTCGAAGTGCAGCCCGCTATCCTGCAGGCGTGCGCCGATGCGACGGTCGATCTCGCCACGCAGTTCGGCGAGGTCCATGCCGGGTAGCGGACGGATGTCGAAATGCAGCTCGCAATGCGCGCAGATGCGGTTGGGGTTGTCGCCACCGTGGATGTGCCCGAGGTTGATGGTCGGTACGTCGACGGCAAACAGCGGGTTGCGGTAACGCTGCTGCAGTTCGCTACGCCAGTCGATCAGCTCTGCCATTGCCAGGTACATACCGTCGAGCGCATTGATTCCGAGTGCGGGGTCGCTGGAGTGACCGGAGCGTCCGGTCAGGCGTATCGCCTCCATGCCGATGCCTTTGTGCAGGCGGACCGGCCGCATCCCTGTCGGTTCGCCGATCACCGCATGCCGCCCCAGTCTGCGATGGGTGTCGACCAGCGCTTTGGCACCGCACATGCTGCTTTCCTCGTCGGCGGTGGCCACCAGGATCAGCGGATGCTTGAGACTAGACAGGTCGAGGTCACCGATCGCCTCGAGCGCGACCGCAAAAAAGCCCTTCATGTCGCATGTGCCCAGGCCATACCAGCGGTTTTCGCGTTCGGTGAGGCGGAAGGGATCACTGCTCCAGCGCGCCTCGTCGTAAGGCACGGTGTCGGTATGACCCGACAGAACCAGGCCTTCGGGGCCGGTGCCAGCACTGGCGA
>JAGRHB010000448.1 GCA_020445245.1 Gammaproteobacteria bacterium | reverse complement strand
ATCTATGTAATCGGCTCAGCCTGAGTTTAGACAGCTACCGCAGAAACAATAACCGGAATTCGGATCAGGATTCGCCCAACACCCGGTACGCCGTCTGCAGATCCTGCCATGCCTTGGCCTTTTCCTGCGGACGCCGCAGCAGGTAGGCCGGGTGATAGGTGACGATCAGCGGGATGTCACCGGGGTCGAACCGGTGCGTGCGACCACGCAGACGGCCGACTGCCTCTTCGGTCCCGAGCAGGTTGTGCGCCGAGATGCGCCCGACCGACAGGATCAGCCGCGGCTGGATCAGCGCGATCTGGCGGTGCAAAAAAGGCTGACAGGCGGCAGCCTCCTCGGCGTGTGGGTCACGATTGCCGGGCGGCCGACACTTGATGATGTTGGCGATATAGACCTGTTCGCGGCTGAACCCGATCGCCTCGAGCATTGCGTTGAGCAGCTGTCCCGCGCGTCCGACGAACGGCTCGCCCTGGCGATCCTCGTCGGCGCCCGGGGCCTCACCGATCACCATAAGGCGCGCCTGCCGGTCGCCGACGCCGAACACGGTCTGGGTGCGGGTCTGGTGCAGGTCACAGGCCTCGCAGCCGGAGACTGTGACGCGCAATGCATCCCAGCCGAGGGTGGAGACCGCAGATTCGAGGGGAGGCGCGGATTCGGATCCTGCCGCGACTGTTGCGGTGATGACGGGCCGATCCGCTGTCTCCCGCGCCGGCGCGACCTCGGGCAACGTGCCTGACGAGGCTACCGCCTGTTGTCCAGGGTGCAATCCCCCCGGGAGGTCGTGCCCAATAGACTCTGCCCAGCCCCGATCACGATTCGCTGGCTTATCAGTGGGGACCTTCTCACGCCACAGCTCGATCCCCATCGCCTCCAGGCAGGCGCGCCGGCGCGCGTCGAGCATCAGACGTCGCCGCCCTGCGGGTGTGCGCGCAATGCCGGTTCGAGCAGCTTGTTGCAGCCATTGATGTAGGCCTTGGCCGAAGCGATCACGATGTCGGTATCTGCACCCTGCCCGTTGACCAGGCGCCCGCCACGTTCGAGTCGTACCGTCACCTCGCCCTGGCTGTCGGTGCCGCTGGTGATGTTGTTGACCGAGTAGAGCTTCAGATCGGCGCCGGTGCTGACCAGCGCCTCGATGGCCTTGTATGCCGCGTCCACCGGCCCGCTGCCCTCGGCCGACACCGAACGCTCCTCGCCGTCGATACTCAGCGTCACATCGGCATTCGGTCTCTCGCCGGTCTCGGACACCACGCGCAGCGCCACCAGGCGGATGCGCTCGTTCTCGGCCTCGATGCCCTTTTCGGTGACCAGGGCCTGCAGGTCTTCATCAAAGACTTCGTGCTTTTTGTCGGCCAGGTCCTTGAACTTGGCAAACGCGGTGTTGAGTTCCGCCTCGCTGTCGAACACGATGCCCAGTTCCTCGAGTCGGCTGCGGAACGCGTTGCGGCCGGAGTGTTTGCCCAGGACCATGCGGTTGTGCGTCCAGCCGACATCCTCGGCGCGCATGATCTCGTAGGTCTCGCGATGTTTCAGCACGCCGTCCTGGTGGATGCCGGATTCATGGGCAAAGGCATTGGCACCGACGATGGCCTTGTTCGGCTGTACCGGAAACCCGGTGATATTCGACACCAGCTTGGAACAGGCGACGATCTGCGTGGTGTCGAGGCCGGTGTCGCACCTGAACACGTCCTGGCGCGTGCGCACCGCCATGACGATCTCTTCGAGCGAGGCATTGCCGGCACGTTCACCCAAACCGTTGACCGTGCACTCCACCTGGCGCGCACCGTTCATCACCGCGGCCAGCGAGTTGGCCACGGCAAGCCCCAGGTCGTTGTGGCAATGCACCGAGAACACGGCCTTGTCGGCATTCGGGATCCGCTCG
>JAGRHB010000447.1 GCA_020445245.1 Gammaproteobacteria bacterium | reverse complement strand
AGGGTCTTGCGGGTGTCCAGGATGACCGCCGATGTGCCGGCGACCGCAGCGACGTACTGCGCCGCACGCGACGCCGTGCCGGAGAGCGTCTGCAGGAAATTCAGCGCCGTTCGCTCACCCGACAGCACCGGCCGCGCCATTCCCTGCAGCGTGCACACGCGCTGTGACGCCGCCAGGGCTTCGCCATCGCCGGCGGACCAGTCGACCCGGATACCCGGGTCCAGCTGACGAAACACCTCGTCGAACCAGGCGCTGCCACACAGGACAGCCGGTTCACGCACAATGACCTCGGCATGCGCGACGGCATCTGCCGGCACCAGCGCCGCGGTCAGGTCACCGTTGCCGACATCCTCCGCCAGTGCCAGGCGCACCTGTGCCGCAACGCCAGCGCAATCGGGCTGGGGAATCATTCAACTGATCGCGAGAAGCTCGACATCGAACACCAGGGTCGCGTTCGGCGGGATGACGCCACCAGCGCCGTGCGCACCGTAGCCTAGCTGCGGCGGGATGGTCAGCTTGCGCTTGCCGCCCACCTTCATGCCGGCCACACCCTCGTCCCAGCCGCGAATGACCATGCCCCGGCCAAGCGAAAAGCTGAACGGCTGCTGGCGATCGTGGCTGGAATCGAACTTGCTGCCGTCGGTCAGCCAACCGGTGTAGTGCACCGAGACCTGTTGCCCCGAGGACGCAACGGCGCCGTCGCCTTCGACCAGGTCTTCATATTTCAGTCCGGAATCCGTGATCTTTTCTGCCATGACTGTCTCCCAGGATCATCTGCCACAAAAAAAGCGCCGGTCGGGCCGGCGCTGTGCATTGTATCCGAGGTGCGAAGATCAGGCTGGCGCGGATGCCGCTCCGGTATCGCGCAACGCCCCCAACATCGCGTCCAATGCGCGGTCCATCAACGGCGTGTTCACGTCATCGAGCAGGCGCGCGTTGTTGCCGCGAAACAGCACCGCGATGTCGTTGACCGTCATCTCGGCGACTTTCATGCCTTTGCGGTTGACGAAAATGCAGTTGCTCGATACCTGGCTGCGCCATGACAGCTTGCCGCGCACCCAGGCGTCATCACATTGCCATTCGAGCCACTGCCCGACTTCGAGCGCCGCGGCCCTTTCCAGGGACTCATCCTCGATCACCTCAGCCGGCTCGACCTCGGCACCCAGGGAAACCCCCTCGGGCACGACCTCGTCCAGCGACGCCACCTCGATGGTGTCACTCTCACCGCGCAGTGCCGCGATATGGCAGGCCTGCAGGTCCTTGAACAGCTGACCGGCGCGGTGCTGATCGAACGAGATATTGTTGAGGCCGTCGCGCAACTTCTTCAGAAGGTCTGGGATCGACTTGAGCAGGCGCTGCCGGTCACTCGGTTCGACCTTCGGCTGCACGCTCCAGATCAACTCCTCGACAGCGGCAAAGGCATGCTGCCAGGCAACACTTTCCTCGCCCTCTCGCAGGTAGGCCAACAGCATCACGTCGTGCCAGCCCTCGCGCAGGATATTGACCACCGCGAGCGGCAGATCCGGCTGTGCGATGCGGAAATCATTGAGCACCTCAGCGACGCGACGCCGCGCAATCAGCAGCTGCTCCTGGCCACGTGTGACCTGGTTGATGCGCTCCTCGGCCACCTCGGCGCCACGCGCCTCACGCTCGATGAAACTGGCAAACTCATCGTATACCAGCGCAAACAGGCCGACATCGTCGCTGAAGTCGTTGAGTATTCTGGTAACCGCGGTCTCGATGCGACCGTACAGCGATTTCGCCGAGCGATCACCGTCATCGACCCAGCCCATCGCGGCGCGCGCCAGCGTATTCAGCAGGCGTCGCGCCGGGTGATGCTTGTTGCCGAAGAAACTGCGATCGAGCACCGCCACCTTGAGCATCG
>JAGRHB010000446.1 GCA_020445245.1 Gammaproteobacteria bacterium | reverse complement strand
GATCTGGTATTCCTTGTCGGTCAGGGTCTGCGCCGGCGCGACGGTGATGGAATCGCCGGTGTGCACGCCCATCGGGTCGAGGTTTTCTATGGAGCAGACGATGATGCAGTTGTCGTTGCGATCACGCACCACCTCCATCTCAAACTCTTTCCACCCGAGGATGGACTCCTCGATCAACAGCTCGGAAGTCGGCGACAGGTCCAGCCCGCGCGTGCAGATCTCTTCGAATTCCTCGCGGTTGTAGGCGATACCGCCACCAGAGCCGCCCATCGTGAACGACGGGCGGATGATCGTCGGGAATCCGATCTGCGCCTGCACCTGGTGGGCCTCTTCGATCGAATGCGCGATCGCCGAACGCGGCATGTCCAGACCGATCTTGCGCATCGCCTGGCGAAACAGGTCACGGTCCTCGGCCTTGTCGATCGCCTCGCGCGTGGCGCCGATCATCTCGACACCGTGCGCGGCCAGCACGCCTTCGCGGACCAGATCCAACGCGCAGTTCAGTGCGGTCTGCCCTCCCATCGTGGGCAGCAGGGCATCGGGCTTTTCCTTTTCGATGATGCGGGCAACGGTGCGCCATGTAATCGGCTCGATATAAACGGCGTCGGCCATGTCCGGGTCGGTCATGATGGTGGCCGGGTTGGAGTTCACCAGGATGACGCGCAAACCCTCTTCCTGCAGCGCCTTGCATGCCTGGGCTCCGGAGTAGTCGAACTCACAGGCCTGCCCGATCACGATCGGACCGGCACCGATGATCAGGACGCTGTGGATGTCTGTTCTTTTTGGCATGTTGTGTCAACCGCAGTCGGCGCGGGGCGCCGGAAATTCGAAAAATACTGACCGCTGAACCTGGCACCCCGGCCGTCAGCGGTTTTCCATCAGCTCGATGAAATGGTCGAACACGGGCGCCACATCGTGCGGCCCCGGGCTTGCTTCGGGGTGGCCCTGAAAACTGAATGCCGGCCGGTCGGTCCGATGGATGCCCTGCAGGGAACCGTCGAACAGTGATTTGTGGGTCGGGCGCAGGTTGCCCGGCAGGCTCTGCTCGTCGACCGCAAAGCCGTGGTTCTGACTGGAAATCATCACAGTGCCGGCGGCCAGATCCTGCACCGGGTGGTTGGCGCCATGGTGTCCGAACTTCATCTTGATCGTCTTTGCACCGGAGGCGAGACCGAGCAACTGGTGGCCCAGGCAGATGCCGAACGTCGGCATGCCGGTCTCGACGATGTCGCGGATCGCATCAATGGCGTAGTCGCACGGCTCGGGGTCGCCGGGTCCATTCGACAGGAACACCCCGTCCGGCACCATCGCCAGCACCTCGGCGGCCGGGGTCTTCGCCGGGACGACTGTGATCCGGCAGCCGCGGTCCACCAGCATGCGCAGGATGTTGCGTTTGATCCCGTAGTCGTAGGCGACCACGTGAAAACGTGCCTGGCCGGGGTCATGGGCCTTGTGCCCGGCGCCCAGGTGCCAGGTACCTTCATTCCAGCTGTAGGTCTGCCCGGTGGTGACTTCCCGGGCCAGGTCCATGCCCTTGAGGCCCGGAAATTCGCGCGCCAGCTCGAGCGCGCGACCCTCGTCAATGCCACCGGCCATGATGCAGCCGTTCTGAGCCCCCTTCTCACGCAGGATGCGGGTCAATCTTCGGGTGTCGATGTCGGCGATTGCGACCACCCCGTGTTCCTGCAGATAGGTGTCCAGGGCCATCTCGCTGCGGAAGTTGCTGACCAGCAGTGGCAGGTCACGGATGACCAGCCCTGCGGCGTGGATCGCGGCGGATTCGGCGTCCTCGGCATTGATGCCGGTATTGCCGATGTGCGGATACGTCAGGGTCACGATCTGCCGACTGTAAGACGGGTCGGTCAGAATTTCCTGGTAACCCGTCATCGCCGTGTTGAAGACAACCTCTCCGACTGTCTGCCCCTCGGCTCCG
>JAGRHB010000445.1 GCA_020445245.1 Gammaproteobacteria bacterium | reverse complement strand
CGCAGGGCGTCGTCGAAGCGCGCGGGTGAAAGATAGTCGATTTCGACGCGGCGAACCGCGAACAGGATCCCGGCGTCGCGCATCAGTGCCTCCTGCCCGAAACCCAGGTGACGCAGGTACTCGGTACGCGCCCGCTCCAGGAATTTCAGGTAGTTTGCGTAGTACACCACGCCGCCGGCATCGGTGTCCTCGTAGTACACCCGCACCGGCCATTCAAACACGCTCAAACCATCGCCCTGCTGTGATTGCAAACCGTCGTCAAAGTTCAATCGTCCGCGAGATCGGCAAACAGGTCCTGCGCATCGGCCGGTTGCGGGGGACTCAGGCCGAACAACAGGTATGAGGCGCGCGTTGCCAAACGTCCGCGCGGCGTGCGCATCAGGTAGCCCTGCTGGATCAGATAGGGTTCGAGCACGTCCTCGATCGTGCCGCGCTCCTCACCGATCGCTGCCGCCAGGTTGTCGACACCGACAGGCCCACCGTCGAACTTCTCGATCACCGCCTGCAACAGGCGGCGGTCCATCTGGTCGAAGCCATTGACGTCGACCTTGAGCATCTGCAGCGCGGAATCGGCCACCGCGGCATCCACCACGCCGTGCGACTTCACCTGCGCGTAATCGCGCACGCGGCGCAGCAGCCGGTTGGCGATACGTGGAGTGCCGCGTGAACGCCGCGCGATCTCAGTCGCCCCTTCGGGCGCTATGTCGACACCGAGGATGCCGGCGGAGCGGCGCACGATACGTGCAAGTTCGTCTTCTGAATAGAACTCCAGGCGCTGCACGATGCCAAAGCGATCACGCAGCGGTGAGGTCAAAAGGCCGGCGCGCGTGGTCGCACCGACCAGCGTGAACGGCGGCAGGTCGACCTTGATCGACCGTGCGGCCGGACCCTCGCCGATCATGATGTCGAGCTGGTAGTCCTCCATCGCCGGGTACAGGACCTCCTCGACCACCGGGCTCAGGCGGTGGATCTCGTCGACGAACAGCACATCGTGAGGCTCGAGATTGGTCAGCAGTGCCGCCAGATCACCGGGGCGCTCGAGCACAGGTCCGGAGGTCTGGCGCAGGTTGACGCCCATCTCGTTGGCGATGATGTGCGACAACGTGGTCTTGCCGAGCCCTGGCGGACCGAAGATCAGCACGTGGTCCAGCGCCTCGCCACGATCGCGTGCCGCAGGGATGAAGATCTCCATCTGCTCGCGCACCGCCGGCTGACCGACGTATTCGGCCAGGGTTTTGGGGCGGATGGCGCGGTCTATTGCCGTGTCTTCGTCGGCGGAGCGGGCACTGATCAGGCGGTCGGCATCTTGCATCGGTTGATTATGTCGGAACCACGGCGCCGCTACGAGGGGGTAAAAGGGGCAAGGTGATGACAATCCCGGTGTTTGTGGTGCTCCGGTAGGCACCAGCCGGGAGCCTATCTCCTTCTCCCACCGGGAGAAGGCCGGGATGGGAATCTTATCAATTCATGGTGTCAACCATTCAAATCCGTTCACTGCGCCGGGCCACGGCAGACCAGAGCACCGCAAGCGCCGCGACCGCGGGGGTCAGGACGCCGGTATACAGACCCATGCCGACATGGGTCAGCGCGCTGAGCAGACACCACAGCAGCGGGATCACCGCGAGCAGCCAGACGACCCGGCCGCGGGCCATCAGCAGGAAACCCAGGGTCGCGAGCGCGGTCGGATCGGGGGCCACGCCGAACACCTCCGCCGCACCCCAGGCGCGACCGGACAGGATCTGGCCAAGTGGGTGCAGCAGCACGGCATACAGCACCAGCACCACCCCGGGCAGCGACGCCGGCGCGTCGCGCCAGCCGACCAACCCGAATCGCGTACCCCGCCGCAGGCCGGCCAGCATCAGCAGCAGCGCCTGCAGCGCGAATCCCGCACCGAACCAGACCGCCACCGGGTTGATCTGTGCATAGCGCCCAA
>JAGRHB010000444.1 GCA_020445245.1 Gammaproteobacteria bacterium | reverse complement strand
CGCCAGGTGCCAGGATGGCGGTGTTGATGCCGACCAGTTCACCCCGCAGGTTGACCAGTGGACCGCCCGAGTTGCCCGGGTTGATCGAGGCATCAGTCTGGATGAAGTTCTCGTAGCCCTCGATGCCGAGGCCGCTGCGTCCCAGTGCACTGACGATCCCGGAGGTCACGGTCTGGTTGAGTCCAAAAGGGTTGCCGATCGCCACCACGAAGTCGCCGACCCGCAGGCGGCTGGAGTCGGCCAGTGGTATCGCCTTGAGGTTCTCGGCCGGAATCTGCAGCAGCGCAATGTCGATCTCCGGGTCGGCACCGAGCAGCTCGGCCTTCAGCTCGCGACCGTCGTTGGTGGTGACGCGGATCTCGTCCGCCTTCTCGATCACGTGATGGTTGGTCAGCACATGGCCGCGCGCGGCGTCCACGATCACACCAGACCCCAGGCTCTGGCTGCGTCTGCGCTGTGCGTCGCGCGGGAGTTCAAAGAACCAGCGAAACACCGGATCGCGCAACAGCGGGTGGTCCTCGGCGGGCACCAGGCTGACGGTTGAGATGTTGACCACCGCCGGCGTGATCTTCTCCAGCATCGGCGCGAGGCTGGGCAGCGGCTGGTCATCGGCCTGGATCGGCAGCGCCGCACCGGCGGGCAGCGCCACCACCAGCAGGCAGGCGAGCAGCAACGCTCGGACATCGATCGGATTCATGCAGGTATCCGGCTGCAATGCCCCGACAGGAGCCCTGCCGGGGCTGCTGGGTCATGTTGATATCAGGCAGCCGCCTCCTGCCGCTCGGCATCACTCTCGATCAGGCGCTCCTCGCTGCCGCGAATCTCGATACGCCGCGGTTTCATCGATTCCGGGACCTCGCGAACCAGGTCGATATGCAGCAGGCCATCCTTCAGGTCGGCGCCACTGACCCGGACATAGTCGGCCAGCTGGTAGGCACGATCGAAATTGCGCTTTGCAATCCCCTGGTGGAGAAACCGGCGGTCGGCGACGTCGGCACCCTTGCGGCCGCTGACGCTGAGCAGGTTCTCCTTGGCCTCGATCTCGATCTCGTCGGCGCTGAAGCCGGCTACCGCCATGGTGATCCGGTACCTGTCTTCGCCCGTCAGCTCGATGTTGTACGGTGGATAACCGCCGGCATCGGCACGATTGGCCGATTCGAGCGCATGTGCCAGACGGTCGAAGCCGATGGCGGTGCGGAACAGGGGGGTGAAATCAAATGCAGTCATGGTGTTGTCCTCTTGGATAAGCAACAAGTGTTGAGCGGCGTTCATTCGAACCGCCTGATCGACGGGCCCGTGCGGCGCCCGTGCCGCTGATCTGGGGGGTGATCGCCGCTTTTTCAAGAGGTGTTGGAATTGTCGGGAACCTCGCTACAGCCAGCGCACCAGGTAATAGATGCGCTGGCTCTCCGAGGAGACAGACGGGCCGTAGACCACAGCCGGATGCAGATGCCTGGTGTCGTCCGCGGCCGCTCGCGCGGCGTCCAGCGAATCGACGATCTCGACGCAGCCTTCGGGGTAACGCTTGCGCGACTTGCGCGGTGCCCTGATCAGCGCAAAGCGCTCCTGCAGGGAAGTGGATTCGGGATCGACGATCACGTGCGGCATCGGTCGATGTTAGCACTGCCTACCGACTGAACCACGCAGGTGTGCGGTGTGCGCGCCGACGTGCCGGGCACCGGCGGTGTCGTTTTTCCGTGAAACGGCCGCATAAATATAAGTAATACACCAAATACTTGATAATTGTCGTTGTGAGCCCTATATTGCATTGCAACAATCCGGCGACGGATCTTGCAACGGGTGGCTATCGA
Source organism: Gammaproteobacteria bacterium (assembly GCA_020445245.1). Next base: position 140 of record JAGRHB010000444.1, on the reverse strand, counting down.
CGCCCTTTGCTACGGTCCGCCGGTAACTGGGAATGAGGTACACGACCATGTCAGACAGGACGAAAGACGATTTCGGGGTTCCCGAGGTTGAGGCGCTGGAGGTCATCGACTTCAGTGCGGGGAGTGAAAAGACACGCGAT
>JAGRHB010000443.1 GCA_020445245.1 Gammaproteobacteria bacterium | reverse complement strand
CGTCATCGAGGCCCCGGTTTCGGGCCGTTTGGTCGGCAGGTAATAGCCGGCGATCGCCGCTACCAGGATGGCCAGCAGCAGGATATAGACATTGGTACGGTCGCGGGACTTGGTCATGCCCGGCATGTTAGCAGCTGGCGTCATTACAGGCGCGCGAGGAACAGCGGACCGGCAGTGCCGTCGATGCGCTGGATCGGATGGCCGAACGCGGCGCCCAGTATGCGCTGCTCGGCTAGGTCGTCGCGTCTGCCGGCCTGCCAGCTGCCATCGGCATTGAGAATCAGCCAGTGGTCGCAGGCGTGGTAGGCGAGATTGAGGTCATGAAGCACCATCAGCATGCAGCGGTCGGGCGTGACGCAGGCCTCGCGCAGTGCCCGCAGCGCCGCCGCCTGATGGCCCAGATCGAGATGGTTCATCGGTTCGTCGAGCAAGGTGACCCCGGTCTGCTGGGCCAGCAGGCGTGCGATCTCCACCCGGCGCAACTCGCCGCCTGACAGGGTCTCCAGTGAGCGCTCGGCGAATTCGCGCAGTCCGAGTGCATCCATGCAGCTGTGTGCAATCGCCAGATCCTGCGCTCCCTCCCAGGCGAGTGCCGGGAGATGTGGATGCCGTCCGCTGAGCACGGTGTCGAGCACGCTGGCACCGAAGCCGGCGTTACTGTGCTGCAGCAGTATGCCGATCTGCCGGGCGCGAGCCCGCGGCGCCAGCGCGGCGATATCCTGACCGGCCAACAGGATGCGCCCGGTGTGCCCGCTGCGCAGGCCCGCGAGGTGGTGAATCAGTGTGGTCTTTCCGGCGCCGTTGCGTCCGAGCAGGGCCCAGGACTGGCCCGGATCGATGTCGAGGTCCAGGCCCTCAACCACCGGGTGCCCGCCGATGGCCACCGACAGCTGGCGTACCTGCAGCAGGCTGCTCACGCGACGCTCCGCCGTCGCAACAGGAACAGAAACACCGGCACGCCAATCAATGCGGTCAGCACGCCGACCGGCAGTTGCATCGGGCTGACCAGGGTGCGGGCCAGGGTGTCGGCGAACACCAGCAGACTGCCACCGAGCAGCACCGAGGCGGGCAGCAGCACGCGGTGATCGCGGCCACCGGCGCGGCGCACCAGGTGCGGCGTCACCAGACCGACGAAGCCCACCGCGCCGGCGGCGGTCACTGCGACTGCGGTCAGCACAGCACTGATGAAATACAGCTCGAGGCGCAGCCGGCCCGTATTCACGCCGAGCGCGGCCGCCTGCAGCAGCCCCTGGGTCGCAATATTGAGATCGCGGGCACGTAGCAGGCAGTAGAGCAATGCGGCGCCGAGTACGATGAACGGCAGACCGGGTCGGTCGGCATCGGCCAGGTCGCCCATCAGCCAGAACAGCATCCCGGGCAGCCGGGCGGCCGGGCTGATGCTCAGGACGAAGCTGATCAGTGCCGACCAGCCGGCGGCGACCACGATCCCGGTCAGCAGCAGACGCTCGCTGCGCCAGTCTTCGCCACTGCGCGCCAGGCCGAAAACCAGTAGCGTGCTGAGCAGCGCGCCGGCGCCAGCGGCAGGGGCATACCAGAAGACTGGCGCGCCCAGCAGCATGGCGCTCAGCACCGCGGTCGACGCGCCGCCGGACACCCCCAGCACATAGGGATCGCCGAGCGGGTTGCGCAGCAGCACCTGGATCAGCGCGCCGGCCAGTGCCAGCAGTCCGCCGACCGCGAATGCCGTCAGCGCGCGCGGCAGGCGCAATTGGTCGATGATCCGATCGTTGATGCTGCCGTCATCGGCGATGACATGTGCCCAGACCTCGGCCGACGGGATATCCGCGCTGCCCAGGCGCAGCGCCAGCGCGACGCTTGCCATCGCCAACGTCAGGCTCAGCGTCAGCAGCGGGATGTGGCGTCTCAGGCTCAATACCGTCACCCGCTCAGGGGTGGCGATGCTGTATCGGCTTGTCCTCGTCCAGCAGGCTGATGACAGG
>JAGRHB010000442.1 GCA_020445245.1 Gammaproteobacteria bacterium | reverse complement strand
AGAAAGCCCGAATTCTTGAGGTTGCCGCGCCAGTTCCTGATGTCGGCTTTGGTGTGAGCGATGTTCCAGTCGCCGCAGATAATGTACTCACGCCCATCTTTGCGCAGTTCTTTCAGATGGGGCGACAGGCGCGCCATCATGTCGAACTTGACCTGTTGGCGCTGTTCGCTCGATGAGCCGGACGGCAGATACAGCGAAATCACGCTGAGACCGCGGAACCGCGCCTCGATCCAACGACCCTCGGCGTCGAACTCGGGCCAGCCCAGACCCTCGATCACATCGTCCGGTTCGGTGCGCGCGTAGAGACCGACACCGCTGTAGCCCTTCTTGTCGGCCGGGTGGTAGTAACAATGGAAGCTCGGAGGCCAGAATGTACGGTCGTTGAGCTGGTCGACCTGGGCCTTAATCTCCTGCAGGCACACCACGTCGGCACGCTGGCGCCGCAACCAGGCGTAGAAACCCTTGCGCGCTGCAGACCTGATGCCATTCAAATTGAGACTGATGACGCGCATGTGCCGCATTATAGGGAAAGCCTTTGGGATACGCCCTTGTCATCGGCAGCGCGCTTTGCGCACAATGCCGGCCTCGCAAGACAGGGGAACAGGATGCAGGACTACCAGCGCGATTTTCTCGATTTCGCCCTCGATCTCGGCGTGCTGCGCTTTGGTCGCTTCACGTTGAAGTCAGGTCGCATCAGCCCGTACTTCTTCAATGCCGGCCTGTTCAATACCGGCGCGGCATTGGCCAGACTGGGGCGCCACTACGCCCAGACGATCGTCAATGCCGGGCTCAAGTTCGATGTGCTCTATGGACCGGCCTACAAGGGCATTCCCCTGGCTGCAGTGACGGCGGCCGCGCTGTACGACCATCACGGCATCGATGTGCCCTATGCGTTCAATCGCAAAGAGGCCAAGAGCCATGGCGAAGGCGGCAGCATCGTCGGCCACCCGCTGCAGGGCGACATCCTGATCATCGACGACGTCATCACCGCGGGCACCGCGATCCGCGAATCGATGGACATCATCGCTGCCGAAGGCGCGCGACCGGCCGGCGTGGTGATCGCACTGGACCGCCAGGAGCGCGGCAAGGGCGAGCGTTCGGCCATCCAGGAAGTCGAGACCGACTATGGCATGCCTGTGACAGCCATCGTCCGCCTGGCCGACCTGATCGACTTCATCCGTGAACGAGCCGACTTCGATACGTATCTCGCCGATATCCAGGCCTATAGGCGCGAATACGGCGTCTGATCAGCCGGCGATCAGTTTCAGCCCAACCAGCAGTGTCACCACCTCGAATGCGCGCTTGATCCACACATTGCCCTTGAGTATCGCCAGGTGCGCACCGGCATAACCGCCCAGCAGCGAGCCGAGCAGCAGCGCCGGCAGCCAGTCCCAGCGCACGTCGCCGAGGATACCCAAGGCGATCGCGCCGCTGCCGTTCCAGAACATACCCACCAGGACCAGTGTGTAGGCGACAGCCTGGCGATAGTCCGCGCCGAACCAGCGCACCAGCCACAGGGTCACGAACAGACCGGTGCCCGAGGTCAGCGAGCCGTTCAGGACACCGATCGCGAACAGCCCCAGTCCGCCCAGCCAAAGACCGCGCCCCTGTCGATTGCGCGGCGCCTCGACCAGGCCCATACCGCCCTTGGCTACCGAATAGACACCCAGACCCAGGGTCAGGACACCCAGCGCAATCTCCGCATATCGGCCCGGCACCTGCAGGATCACGCTGGCACCCAGCAGTACGCCGGGGATACCGGTCGCGAGGATGAACACCACGAAACGTCGCTGCAGCCCTCCCTCGCGCAGATGGCGCAGGGTCGCACCGACACCGAGGGCTACCGAGGCGATCTTGTGCGTCGCCAGGGCGACACCAAACGGCAACCCAAGGAAAATCAGCACCGGCAGCTGCAGCAGCCCGGCACCACCGCCGGCAAACGCGGAGAACAGGTTGGCAACCAGGGAAATC
>JAGRHB010000441.1 GCA_020445245.1 Gammaproteobacteria bacterium | reverse complement strand
CGGTCGTGCCGGGCGGCGCAACCGCACCTCGCTCGGCGTGCTGGTCGCCGGCAGCGAGCCGCTGGATCAGTACATCGTGCGCAACCCGGAGTTCTTTCTCGGCGCCTCGCCCGAGCACGCGCGTATCGACCCCGACCAGTTGCTGGTGCTGCTCGACCACGTGCGCTGCGCGGCGTTCGAGCTGCCGTTCCATGCCGACGAGCGTTTCGGCAGCCGCCATCCGCTGGGGCAGTTCCTGCAGTACCTGGGCGACGAGGGCGTGGTGCACCGCGAGGGCGATACCTGGCACTGGGCGACCGATGCCTATCCGGCCAACGCGGTGTCGCTGCGCTCGGTGGCCGAGGGTAATTTCCTGGTCGTCGACCAGGATCACGACAGCCGCCAGGTGATCGCCGAGGTCGACTTCAGCTCGGCACCCGAGACGCTCTACCCGGGTGCGATCTACATGCTGCAGGCCGCGCCGTACCAGGTCGAGTCGCTCGACTGGGACGGGCGCAAGGCGTACGTGCGGCCGACCCGCGCCGACTACTACACCGATGCGATCGTGTACACGCGGCTGAAGATCCTCGAACGCTTTGCCGAACAGGCGACGGCGCAGGCTCGCGTCGCGCACGGCGAGGTGCACCTGGTGCGGCGCTTCGCCGGTTACAAGAAGATCCGCTACTACACGCACGAGAACATCGGCTACGGCAACATCAACCTGCCGGACCAGGAGATGCACACCACCTCGGCCTGGTGGGAGATCCGGCCCGGCGAGCTCGAACGTGCCCTGCCGTCGCGGCAGATGGCGCTGGACGGTTTTCTCGGTGCGGCCTACGCGATGCACCATGTCGCCGCGCTGCAGATGATGAGCGAGACCTCGGACCTGGGGCGCGCGGTCGGCGACGGTGACGGCAGGTGGTTCGCCACGCAGGGCGCCAACGGGCGCGGTCAGATGCGTGACGTCTCCGGCGAGGAGATCGCGCCCGATTACCAGGGTGCGTTCCGCCCGGCGGTATTCCTGTACGACAACCATCCGGGTGGTATCGGCCTGTCCGAGCCCTTGTACGAACGGCAGGCCGGGGTGGTGCAAGGCGCGCTGGAACTGGTCGAACGCTGTGACTGCCGCTACGGCTGTCCGTCGTGCGTCGGGCCGGTGCTGGCCAGCGACGAGGAGCGGGGCTACTCGCCGCGTGCACTCGCAATCACGGTGCTGGGGCTGTTTGCCGCTGCCCCCGAACCTGCCTACAGGTCGGCATGAACCTGGCCGGCCGGCTCGATCGTCTGCGCGGCCGTCCGGCCGAGGTGACACCCGACTCGCTGGCGCACCAGCTGCAGCGGCTGGACGGCCGACGCACGGCGAAGACGGCGTCACCGCCGCGCATCGACACACTTGCGCGGGCCCTGCAGTTGCAGGTCTGCGGCGAGGCACTGCTGCTGTGCGAGCGCCAGTACAGGCTGCCGCAGGCGCAACACCCGCCGGACCTGACGATGCTGCCCGAGGTGCACGGTCTGGCCGATCCCGACTGGGTGTATCTCGATACCGAGACCACGGGGCTGTCCGGTGGGGTCGGCAATCTCGCGTTCATGGTTGGGGTGGCGCGCTACACGAACGCACAGACACTGGCGGTGCGCCAATACCTGCTCGGCGGCTTTTCCGCCGAGGCCGCGATGCTGCGCGACCTGGTCGACTGGGTCGGGCGGGATGCGGTGCTGGTCAGCTATAACGGCAAGTGCTTCGATCTGCCGCTGCTTGGCGCACGCTGTGCGATGCAGCGTGTGGAAGATGGCCTGGGCGGACTGCGGCATCTCGATCTGATGTACACGGTGCGCCGCGCCTATCGACGGTTTTGGCCCGACTGTCGTCTGCAGACGGCGGAGAAGCGTCTGCTCGACCTGCACCGGGCCGGCGACCTGCCCGGGTCGGAGGCGCCGGCCGCCTGGCAGGCCTGGCTGCGACGTGGCGAGACCGCAGCGCTCGGTGGCGTGCTGCGGCACAACTTC
>JAGRHB010000440.1 GCA_020445245.1 Gammaproteobacteria bacterium | reverse complement strand
CGGGCTGCTTGCCAAAGAAAACCGTGGTCAGTGGACCTTCTTGATCTCGTCGAACGGGTCGGCCTCGGTCTCGTCGGCGGTGACGTGGTGGTCGCGCGGGCTCCACATGCCATGGCAGCGGTCGGCCTCCACACCCTGAATGGTCAGCATCGTCCATACGGCGGCGATACCCCACATCGCAAATCCCAGACCGACGGTGTACCAGCTGATACCGGGTTCTCCGGTAGGCCCGCCGAGCAGGCCGTAGATCACGCTGACCACGCCAAACAGCCAGAATACCGTGACCGGTGCCGCACAGTTGGTGCCGCATCCGTAACGACAGGCGCCCACCGGGGGGAACAGCGCCGACGTCATGTAACTCTTCATCCCCATGATCAATCCACCTTCACGTGTTTTTATAATATTGAGAATTGATTATTAACATGGGCCAAACAGCCGGGCAACCGTTATTCATTCCACGGTTTTCAGGGTTTTCCCCAAACTAAAGAGTGGCTTAGGCGCGTAGATCCGACGGCAGGTGAGGCCGGATCACTTCCGCCATCTCCCGGTGCAGCCGGATGTTCGCGGTAATCACATTGCCGGTTTCGAGGTGGCGGCTGCCACCGCCTATGTCACTGACGACCCCGCCTGCCTCCTGCACCAACAGGGCGCCGGCGGCGAAATCCCAGACCGAAAGGCCTAGTTCCCAGAATCCGTCCAGGCGGCCTGCGGCCACGTAGGCGAAATCGAGCGCAGCCGAGCCCGGTCGCCGGATACCGGCAGTTTCTTTGGTCAGATCCTTGAGCATCCCCAGGTAGGCGTCGATGTAACGCTGGTCACGGTACGGGATGCCGGTGCCCAGCAGGGCACCTTTGAGGGTCTTTTGCTCGCTGACCCGCAGACGACGGTCGTTCAGCAACGCACCGGCACCGCGGTCGGCGGTAAACATCTCGTCACGCAGCGGGTCGTACACCACGGCACTCTCCAGTCGCCCACGGTGCATCAGGGCAATTGAGATCGCAAACTGCGGGAATCCATGAAGGTAGTTCGTGGTGCCGTCCAGGGGATCGATGACCCACTGGAAGTCGTCTTTTCCATGGGCGCCGCTTTCCTCGGCGAGGATGGAATGGCCAGGATAGGCCCGGCGGATCGTGTCGATGATCGCCTGTTCGGCGTTGCGATCGATTTCGCTGACGTAGTCGTTCACCTGCTTTTCCGACACCGTGAGGCTGTCGAGGCGACTGAACGAGCGCATGATGACGTTTCCGGCCTGGCGGGCCGCGCGGACGGCGATATTGGTCGTGGGATTCATGGCGCGCGAGGATACGGGAATTGCCAGCGATCTGGAAGGCGGACGCCATGCCCCGGGGTTTTGTTAAAGTGCGGCGATGATCGAAAACGTCCGTATCGTCATGGTGCATACCTCGCATCCCGGCAACATCGGCGCCGCCGCGCGCGCGATGAAAAACATGTGCCTTTCGCAGTTGGTGCTGGTGAGTCCGCGCGATTACCCCAGCGCGGAGGCGACTGCGCGGGCTTCCGGTGCCGACGATATCCTCGCCACCGCGCGCACCGTCGGGACTCTCGCCGCGGCCGTTGCCGACTGCCGCGTGGTGATTGGCGCCAGCGCGCGTCTGCGCAGTGTGCAGTGGCCGCTACTGGCACCGCGCGAGGCGGCGGCGGTGGCAGTGCTCGAGGCCGTCGGCGCACCGGTGGCGATCGTGTTCGGGCGCGAGAGTTCGGGTCTGAGCAATGACGAACTCGACCTGTGTACCCACCTGGTGCATATCCCGACCAACCCCGCCTACAGTTCGCTCAACGTCGCGATGGCCGTGCAGGTGATCTGCTACGAACTCATGATGACGACGGTCGCGGATGCCGTGCCCGTGCCGACGACGGCACCGGTCCCGGTGCCCGAGCGCATGGCGAGCATTGCCGAGATGGAGGGGTTCTTCGGGCATCTGGCGCAGGCCCTCGACGAGATCGGCTTTACCGACCAGCGCCG
>JAGRHB010000439.1 GCA_020445245.1 Gammaproteobacteria bacterium | reverse complement strand
GTCGCGGATCACCTTGCCGCCACCGAACTTGACCTCGTCACCGTAGACGGTGCGGTCTTCCTCGACCTCGATGAACAGTTCTGAATCGGCCAGGCGCACCCGGTCGCCGACCGTCGGTCCGTACATCTCTGCGTACGCCTGTCTGCTTATCCTGGTCATCGGCCGTTCCCCCGATCAAGTGGCCCCATGATGTGCCCCCGAAATCCGTACACATGGCGGTCACCCGCATAGGCGACCAGTTCCACAGTGCGCGTCTGGCCCGGCTCAAAACGCACCGCCGTGCCGGCTGGGATGTTCAGGCGGAATCCGCGCGCCCTGTCGCGCTCGAACTGCAGCGCCTCGTTGGTCTCGAAGAAGTGATAGTGCGAACCGACCTGGATCGGCCGGTCGCCGGTGTTGGCCACCGACAGGGATACTGTCTCGCGACCCGCATTCAACTCGATCTCGCCTGCGGCGGCGATCACCTCACCTGGAATCATCGCTGTGGTCTCCTTGCCTGGTCGGCGCCGTCGGGTTCATACGATCGGGTCGTGCACTGTGACCAGCTTGGTGCCATCGGGGAAAGTCGCCTCGACCTGCACCTCGGGGATCATCTCGGGGACGCCCTCCATCACCTCGTCGCGGGTCAGCAACGTGCGCCCGTAGTCCATCAGATCGGCGACCGTGCGGCCATCACGCGCGCCCTCCATGATCGCGGCACTGATGTAGGCCACGGCCTCGGGGTAGTTCAGTTTCACGCCGCGTGCCTTGCGCCGCTCGGCGACCAGCGCAGCCGTGAACAACAACAGTTTGTCTTTCTCTCTGGGGGTCAGCTCCATGGACTCGGCTCTCTCAGTAAGTCAGGTGGACCAGATGCGCGGCACGCTGGCAGTGCGGCCCAGCGTCGACGGGCGCAGCAGCTGCCATACGGCATTGAACAGACGCCGCGCACGCTCGGTGGATCTGCCGAGATAGCGCACCACCAGGATGTCGTCGATCAGCGTGGCACCGGCGTAGTCGGGACCCTCGACCAGCAACAGGTCGCGGCAGGCCTCGACCTCATCCTCGCCGGCGTGGCTGAGATACAGGGTGCCGCCCACCGGCAGCCCGGCCATCAGCGACAGGCGCGAACGGTTGTCGGCACTTACGCGCAGCCGATCCAGGACCAATGGCACCCCGTCGCGCACGATGGCGGTGCGGCTGTCGATGCGGCCACTTTCGAACACCTCGTCGATGGTCGGCCGGCCGAGACAGTGAATCTCCCACAGCGCAAGGCGCGCGTCACCCTGCAGCTCGACGTTCGTCTGCAGCGTCGCCTGTGCACCCGGAAAAAAGATGTTCTCCTGCGGCAGCCATTCCAGGCTCGCCCCCGGAGCCACGATCAGGTGTTGGTCCTGGCGCGCGCAGGGCCCGCCGCTACGATAGAACTTGGTCGCCCCCGGCGTGGTGACCAGCGCCTGAGCACCGCTGCGGACGTGCACATCGATGTCGAGGGTATCTCCGCCGACCACGCCACCAGGCGGGTGCAGCAGGTAGACATGGCAGATGCCACCCTCGGGGTAGAAGGGCCGCTGCACCGCAAGAGGTCCCAGCCGCCTGCGTTCGGCCAGCACGGTGCGTCGCGCTTGCGGGCGAAACCCCAGTTGCAGACTGGCCTGCCAGCCCCGGGTGCGTCTCAGCGTCTGCGTGGCCGCATCCATCGCGGACCCGGTCAGCGGCGGATGCGGCCGAGCCGCAACAGCACCAACGGTAACAGCGCAAGGAACAGCCAGCCGTGCTCGGCCGCATGTTGCAGCATCGGCGAATCGGCGACATGGGCGCTGGCGCTGCCCGCACCGGCGATCAGCAACGAGGTCAGGACGATCTTGTTCATTATCGTGTACTCCAATGCCTAGACGGTCAGGTACTGCTGGATCAGGTCTTCATTCAACGCCGCCATGCTGCCGGTGGCAACCGCACGGCCGCGGTCGAGCAGGCAGAAGCGGTCGGCGACCTTGCGGGCGAAAGGCAGC
>JAGRHB010000043.1:6989-9719 GCA_020445245.1 Gammaproteobacteria bacterium | reverse complement strand
CTGCTGCGCCTGGCGCTGAACGTCGCGTCGACGAGGGTGGTGCTTCTGGAAGGCCACAATGGTGGTGATGCGGCCGGCAAGGTGATCGAGGCATTCGGCGAGTTCGTGATCGGCGGTAACTATGCAGTCGGCCTGGTGGTGTTCGCGATCCTCGTGATCATCAACTTCGCGGTCGTCACCAAGGGCGCAGGCCGCGTATCGGAGGTGTCGGCACGCTTCACCCTGGACGCCATGCCCGGCAAGCAGATGGCGATCGATGCCGACCTGAACTCCGGCCTGATTGATCAGGCCGAGGCGCGTACGCGCCGCGAGGAGGTCGGGCGGGAGGCGGATTTCTACGGTGCGATGGATGGCGCCTCGAAGTTCGTGCGCGGCGATGCGGTCGCCGGCATCCTGATTCTGATCATCAATATCGTCGGCGGCCTGGCGATCGGTATGGGTCAGCACGATCTGGACCTGTCCACCGCGATGCGTTTCTATGCCCTGCTGACGATCGGTGACGGCCTGGTGGCACAGCTGCCATCGCTGCTGCTGTCCACCTCGGCGGCGATACTGGTGACCCGGGTGTCGAGTGCGGAGGACCTGGGCAGCCAGGTCAACAGCCAGCTGTTGAACAACCCTCGTGCACTGGCGATCACCGCGGTGATCCTGCTTTTGCTGGGGATGATTCCCGGTATGCCGAACCTGGTGTTCCTGTTGCTCGGTGCCGCGGTGGGCGGTCTGGCGTACATGGTCGCCAAGCGCGGCCAGGAGCAGAAAGTCGAGACCCAGGCAGTGCAGCCAGCCAGCCGTCCGGAGGAGTCCGGCGAGGTGCGCGAACTGACCTGGCAGGACGTGCATCCGGTCGACGTGATCGGCCTGGAGGTCGGTTATCGCCTGATCCCGCTGGTGGATCGCAACCAGGGTGGTCAACTGATGACGCGGATCAAGGGTGTGCGCAAGAAGCTGTCGCAGGAGCTGGGCTTCCTCGTGCAGTCGGTGCATATCCGGGACAACCTCGATCTCGCACCCAATGCCTACCGCATCACCCTCAACGGTGTGCCGGTGGGTGAGTCGGAGGTCTTTGTCGACCGCGACATGGCGATCAATCCGGGACGGGTGTTCGGCGAACTGAAGGGCAATGTGACCAAGGACCCGGCGTTTGGTCTGGACGCGGTGTGGATCGACGCCGCACAGCGCGATCAGGCACAGACCATGGGCTACACCGTGGTGGATGCAAGCACGGTGGTGGCGACGCATCTGAGTGAACTGCTGCAGTCGCATGCACACGAACTGCTCGGCCACGACGAGGTACAGCAATTGCTCGACAACCTGGCGCAGGTGGCGCCGAAGCTGGTCGAGGACCTGGTGCCGAAGCTGCTGCCGCTGGCCGTGGTGCTGCGCGTATTGCAGAACCTGCTGCAGGAGTCGGTGCCGATTCGCGACATGCGCACCATTGCCGAAACGCTGGCGGAGCAGGCGACCAAAAGTCAAGATGCCGGCACTTTGACAGCTTCCGTCAGGGTCGCTCTGGCGCGTTCGATTGTTCAGCAAGTTGTTGGTCCGAAAGGAGAAATTCCTGTCATTGTCCTTGAGCCAGGATTGGAACGGCTTTTGCAGCAGACCTTGGTGAACGCAGGAGAGGATGGGGCCGGCGTCGAGCCAGGGATGCTCGAGCAGCTGCAGAACGCCCTTCAGGACACCGCGAAACAGCAGGAGCTGAGCGGCCAGGAGAGCGTCCTGCTGGTAGCGGCGGCGATACGTCCCTGGTTGGCGAAGTTCGCGCGCCACTCGGTACCGGGTGTACGCGTCCTCTCCTACAACGAGATCCCGGACAACCGGCAGATAAAGGTGATCAGCACCATCGGCCGCAACGCGAAAGAAGTCTGAGGGCCGCAACGCGGTCCAGGCGAGCAACGAGGACCGCAGTAAATGAAGATTAAGCGATTCGTCGCACAAGACATGCGCCAGGCGCTGCGCATGGTGCGCGAGGCACTCGGCGAGGATGCGGTGATCCTGTCGAACAAGACTGTCGACGGTGGTGTCGAGCTCACTGCTGCCATCGACCTGGTCGACAATATCTCCAGCGACACGGTCGACCAGCGCATCCCCAGCCAGTCGCGTGCCGCCGCACGCGTGAATCGTACGGGCGATACCGATCGTCCGAGACAACAGGACGATGCGCTGGAGGACATGCGGCGTGAGATGCACAACCTGCGTCGCTGGATGCAGGCCGAACTCAGCGGTATGAGCTGGTATGACCTCGGTCAGCGCGCACCGCATTCACAACAACTGCTCAGTCAACTGATGGCGCTCGGTGTCAACGCCGAACTGGCACGCCGCCTTTGCGAGCGCGTGCGCGATATCGAGGATATCGAACAGGCGTGGCGCAAGGCCCTGTACTTCCTCGCCAGCGAGATCAGGATCTGCGAGACCGACGTGCTGGAGCAGGGCGGTGTGATCGCGCTGGTCGGGCCCACAGGGGTCGGCAAGACCACGACCATCGCCAAGATGGCCGCGCGCTATGCACTGCGCCATGGACATCGCAGCGTCGCGCTGATCACCACCGACAGCTTCCGCATTGGTGCACGCGACCAGTTGCAGACCTATGCGCGCATCCTCAATGTCCCGGTGCGGACGGCGACAACGCCTGAAGAGATGGATGAGTCACTCAATCTGCTGGGCGATCGTCGGCTGATCCTGGTCGATACCGCCGGCATGGCAGCGGCCCATGAGCGCGTCGCCGATCAG
>JAGRHB010000043.1:4588-6890 GCA_020445245.1 Gammaproteobacteria bacterium | reverse complement strand
GAGGGACCGTCGGGCCTCAAGGTGATCCCCGGTGCGTCCGGTGTGCAGGCGCTTGCTGAACTCAGCCCGGCCGAACACGCCGGCCTGATCCGCGCCTTCAGCGAAGTCGCCGCCGATACCGAACTGCTGATCGTCGACACCGCCGCGGGCATCTCCGACACGGTGCTGAGTTTCTCGCGGGCATCACACGAGATCGTTGTCGTGGTGTGTGACGAGCCAGCCTCGATCACCGATGCCTACGCGATCATCAAGCTGCTCAATCGTGACTACGGTCATCAGCGTTTCCGGGTCCTGGCCAACATGGTCCGCAGTGCCCAGGAAGGCCGCGATCTGTACAACAAGATGTGCCGGGTCACCGATCGCTACCTGGATGTAACGCTCAGTTTCATGGGTGCGATCCCTTATGACGAGAGCCTGCGCAAAGCGGTACGTGCGCAGCGCCCGGTGGTGCAGGCCTTCCCGCGCAGCCGGGTGGCGCAGGTGTTCCGGAGTCTGGCGAAAAAAATCGAGACATGGCCCCAGCCTTCCGGTGCGAACGGCCAGGTGCAGTTCTTTGTCGAGCGATTAATAAAATATTCCAACGATTATGGGGAGATGGTGCTGTGAGCAATCTTGCAACTTACGGTGCAGTACAGGAACGCAGCTTCGATGATCTGGTGACGCGCCATGCGCCCCTGGTCAAGCGCATTGCCTATCATCTGATGAACCGCCTGCCGCCATCGGTGCAGGCCGAAGACCTGATTCAGGCCGGCATGATCGGTCTGATCGAAGCCAGCCGAAACTACGACCCCAGTCAGGGTGCAAGCTTCGAGACCTATGCCGGTATCCGCATCCGCGGTTCGATGCTGGATGAGATACGTCGTTCCGACTGGACGCCGCGCTCGGTACACCGCAAGGCAAGGATGGTCGCGGACGCGATGCGCGAGATCGAGAACGCGGAAGGTCGGGACGCGCGTGACGTCGAGGTCGCCGAGTCGCTCGGCATGACCATCGAGGACTATCACCAGGTGCTGCAGGACGCATCCGGCGCACGCATTTTCAGCTACGAGGAGCTGTGCGAAGTCGGCGAGGTGATCCCGACCGAGGGCAGTCTCGCTCGACCACGCAACATGCTCGAAGACGGTCCGGCACGTGGACTGGAGAAGAGCCATTTCCGTGAAGCGCTGGGTGATGCAATCGCCAGTCTGCCGGAACGTGAGCGCCTGGTCATTGCGTTGTACTACGACGAGGAGCTGAACCTGCGTGAGATCGGCCAGGTGCTCGGTGTCAGCGAGTCACGCGTATGCCAGATACACAGCCAGGCGGCACTGCGCCTGCGTTCGCGGTTGTCGGAATGGCTGACCGACGACGAGATCTAGGCGTCCCCGAAATAAAGAAAGAAACCCCTACGGTTTTTTGAGCTGGTGCCGATACCGGGGGAAATCATTCGAATTGGGCCCGAGCACGGGCCGCTTGTCTGAAGTCCGGAGGTTGCTTTGAACAAGAACATGAAGATCCTGATCGTGGACGACTTCTCCACGATGCGCCGCATCATCAAGAATCTGCTGCGGGATCTCGGCTTCACCAACACGCAGGAAGCGGATGACGGCACGACCGCGCTGCCGATGCTGCAGAGTGGCAGCTTCGATTTCCTGATCACCGACTGGAACATGCCCGGTATGCAGGGCATAGATCTCCTCAAGGCGGTACGTGCCGACGACCGGCTCAAGGGCATCCCCGTGCTGATGGTGACCGCTGAATCGAAGCGTGAACAGATCGTTGAGGCTGCTCAGGCAGGTGTGAACGGCTATGTCGTGAAACCGTTCACTGCCGGCACCCTGGAAGAAAAGATCAACAAGATTTTTGAACGCGTTGCTGCGTGATTGAGGATGGAACCCGCTATGGCGAACAGCCCAGAACAAGGCACCGACAAGCTCCAGCTGGCCAAGTCTCTGGTCGATTTCCTGGAGGCCGGCAATGACCAGGACGCGGTGTCGGTGATCGCCGAGCTGGCCGGGTTTCGTGACAGCATGCTGTTCCAGGAAGTCGGTCGCCTGACGCGAGAGCTGCACGATTCGATCAACGGATTCGTGATGGACGCGAGGTTCGCCGACATCGCCCAGAACGAGATGCCGAACGCCGCTGAACGCCTGCGCTACGTGATCGCGACAACCGAACAGGCCGCCAACACGACGCTCGGCGCAGTCGAGGAAAGCCTGCCGCTCGCCGATTCACTGCGCAGTGATGCGCGCCACCTCGCGGATCAGTGGGCGAAGTTCAAATCGCGCCAGCTCACCGTCGAGGACTTTCGCGATCTGAGCGT
>JAGRHB010000043.1:0-4488 GCA_020445245.1 Gammaproteobacteria bacterium | reverse complement strand
GTGCTGCTGGCACAGGGCTATCAGGATATTACCGGTCAGGTGATCCGCAAGGTGATCGACCTGGTCAACGACGTCGAAGGAAAGCTGGTCGAACTGGTGCGGTTGTCCGGGCATCGCAGCAAGCCGGCTGCGGAGACCACGGGCAGGGAGAAGGATATCTCTGCACAGGGGCCGGCGGTTCCGGGCGTCGACAAGGGTGATGTGGTGCACGGGCAGGATGACGTCGATGATCTGCTCTCAAGTTTGGGGTTTTGAACCATGAGTATCGATGCCGATGACGAGATCCTCCAGGACTTCCTGGTAGAGGCCTCGGAAATAGTCGAACTGCTCGGCGAGCAGCTGGTCGATCTGGAGCAGCGTCCGGACGACGGCGACCTTCTCAACGCCATCTTTCGCGGTTTTCACACGGTCAAGGGCGGCGCGGGTTTTCTCGGCATCACGCCACTGGTGGACACCTGCCATCGGGCCGAAGACGTGTTCAATGTGCTGCGCCAGGGCCAGCGCTCAGTCACCCCTCACCTTATGGATGCCATCCTTCAGGCTCTGGATGTCGTCAACGCCTGCATGGACAGCCTGCGCGAAGGTGAGATGCCGGAACCCGCGGATCCAGCGTTGCTGCAAAGGCTCGAGGGGTTGACGGAGGCAGACGACGGCAGTGCCGAGCCAGAGCCGGAAGTGCCAGTGGTGATCGAGCCACCGGCTGTCAGTGAGCCGGCCGTGGTAGAGACGGCCGCGGCAGGCGCACCGGGCGGAGATGAGATCAGCGAAGATGAATTCGAGGCCCTGCTCGACGAGCTGCACGGCAAGGGCAGGCATGGCGGCGCGCCCACGACGGCTTCCGGGGCGCCGGCTGTGGCCGCCTCCGGTGACGAAATCACCGATGACGAGTTCGAGGCCTTGCTCGACCAGCTGCATGGCAAGGGTCAGCACGCCGGTGTGCCATCTGCGGCGGCACAAGCGCCCACCGCCAGGTCGGGCGAGGAAATCACCGAGGACGAATTCGAGGCCCTGCTCGACGAGCTGCATGGCAAGGGTCAGCACAAGGGTGCGCCGGTTGCCGCCAAGGCGCCTGCTGCACCAGCGCCGGAGAAGGCCGGGTCAGGTGCGGCCGTGACCGCCAAACCCGCTGCCAAGGCAGCGGCACAGGCCGCACCCAAGCCGGCGGCAAAGACACCGGTGGCGAATGCCGCACCTGCACCGGCGAAGGCGGCAGAGAAATTGGCAGACAGTGCACGCGGTGGTGCCAAGACGCCGACCGTCGAGACCACGGTGCGGGTTGACACCCAGCGCCTGGACGACATCATGAACATGGTCGGTGAACTGGTGTTGGTAAGGAACCGCCTCGCGACACTGAAGGCGACCATGGCCGACGAGGAGCTGGCAAACGCTGTCGGCAACCTCGACGTGGTCACCGCCGACCTGCAGCTGTCGGTGATGAAGACCCGCATGCAGCCCGTCAAGAAGGTGTTCGGTCGCTTCCCGCGCGTCGTCCGTGACCTCGCGCGCAACCTCAAGAAAGAAGTCGACCTGGTGTTGCACGGTGAGGAAACCGACCTCGACAAGAACCTGGTCGAGGCACTCGCTGATCCGTTGGTTCACCTCGTGCGCAACGCTGTCGATCACGGTGTCGAGTCGCCGGAGGATCGCGAAAAGGCCGGCAAGCCGCGACAGGGCACGGTGGTGCTCTCGGCAGCGCAGGAGGGGGACCATATCCTGTTGTCGATCGAAGATGACGGCAAGGGAATGGATGCCGAGGTGCTGCGCCGCAAGGCAGTCGAGAAAGGCATGATGGACGAGGATGCTGCGGCGCGTCTGGAAGAGAAAGATTGCTACAACCTTATCTTCCATCCTGGCTTCTCCACCAAGACAGAGATCTCCGATGTCTCGGGTCGTGGTGTCGGCATGGACGTGGTGAAGACGCGTATCGCGCAGATGAACGGCATGGTCGAGATTGACTCGGTCAAGGGCAAGGGCAGCAAGATCACGATCAAGCTGCCGTTGACGCTGGCAATCCTGCCGACGCTGATGGTGATTCTCGGCCAGCAGCCGTTCGCATTGCCGCTGGCCAGCGTGGTCGAGATCTTTAACCTCGACCTGTCCCGTACGAATACCGTGGACGGACAGCTGACTATCAGGGTCAGGGACCGTGCATTGCCGCTGTTCTATCTGCGCAACTGGCTGGTCCGCGACAATGCCTATGTGAACGGGCAGGACCGCCCGCAGGGCCACGTCGTAGTGGTCAATGTCGGCGGCGTTCAGGTCGGATTGGTCGTCGACTTCCTGGTGGGACAGGAGGAGGTGGTGATCAAACCCCTCGGCGCCCTGTTGCAGGGTCTGCAGGGCATGGCAGGTGCGACGATTACCGGTGATGGAAAGATCGCCCTGATTCTCGATGTGCCGGGCCTCATGCGCAAATATGCGCGTCGCCACTGATTGCTTTGCAAGGGAGGCAGGACGAGGTCAGCGTAGTCCTGGATAGCAGATGGTGGAAAAAGTCCGGGTCCTGATCGTTGACGACTCCTCGTTCTTCCGCAATCGGATCAGACAGGAACTCGAGCGCACCGGTGAGGTCCAGGTGGCCGGAGAGGCCGCCAATGGTGCCGAGGCCGTGCGCCTTGCCGCCTCCTTGCGCCCCGATCTGATCACCATGGATGTCGCGATGCCGGTCATGGACGGTATCAGCGCTGTCAGGGAGATCATGCGCGAGCACCCCACCGACATCGTGATGTTTTCTGCCCTGACCCGAGAAGGGGCCAAGGCCACACTGGAGGCGCTGGAGGCCGGTGCGGTCGATTTTCTCGCCAAGCAGGACGGCATCGACGGCCATGCGATCAAAGGTGGCGGAGAGAGCCTGAGCCAGCGCGTGATCAGTATCGCCAGGCGCAAACACCCCCACAGGCCGCCTGCCAGCACAGCAGCGCGGCCTCTGCCGCCACGCGTGACACCGCTGCCCGCGGCGCGCCCGAGCGAGCGTCGGAACTCGGCACTTCGGTTGGTGGTGATAGGAGCCTCGACCGGTGGTCCGGTTGCCATCCAGCGCGTGCTGTCGTCACTGCCGACAAACTATCCTTATCCGGTACTGGTGGCCGTACACATGCCCGCCGAGTTCACCTCCACCTTTGCCGAGCGCCTTGACACGATCTGCTCGATTAAGGTGAAACATGCGGCAGACGGTGACGAGCTGCTGCCAGGGTGCGCACTGATCGCTCCGGGTGGTCTGCAGACACTGGTTGATGCCGGGCGTGGCCGGCTGTCCGTGAAGATGGCCTCCGATCCCGCTCAGTTGTACAAACCCAGCGTCGATATCACGTTCGGTTCGGCCGCCCGTGCATTGCGCGACGCGGTGCATGCGGTGGTACTTACCGGCATGGGTGCGGATGGCACCGAGGGTGCACGCCTGCTCAAGGAATACGGCTCGACGGTGTGGAGCCAGGATCAGGCATCGTCGGTGGTCTTTGGTATGCCCTATGCGGTGGCCCGTGCAGGACATTCCGATCGCGTGCTGCCGCTCGACGAGATCGGCGCCGCACTGAGCGGGCTGGCGTAGGCCGATGGATCTGCTGAGCTTCATCGGCGTCATCATCGCGTTTGCCGCGATACTCGGCGGCAACTGGCTTGAAGGTGGACATCTCGACACCCTGGCCAACGGGCCGGCAATGGTGATCGTGCTCGGTGGCAGCATCGGCGCCGTCCTGCTGCAGACCCCGCTGCGTGTCTTCCTTCGCACGATGCGGATGCTCGGTATGGTGTTCGTCCCGCCGAAGCATGGCCTCGACGAATCCATCGTCAAGCTCGTGGAGTGGAGCAGGATCGCGCGCAAGGAGGGACTGCTCGGCCTGGAGAAGGCGCTCGAGTTCGAGCCCGACCTGTTCGTACGCAAGGGCATGCAGTTGCTGGTGGACGGCAACGAGCCGGACGAGATCCGGCACACACTCGAAGTCGAACTCGACAGTCGTGAGCGTTTCGACCTGCAGGCCAGCAAGGTGCTGGATGCGATGGGCGGGTATTCGCCGACGATCGGGATCATCGGTGCTGTGATGGGGCTGATCCACGTGATGCAGAACCTGTCCGACCCCTCGAAGCTGGGCAGTGGCATCGCCACTGCATTCGTGGCGACGATCTACGGCGTCGGTCTGGCCAACCTCTTCCTGTTGCCGATGGCAAACAAGCTCAAGGCGTACGTGCTCCAGGAGAGTCACTATCGCGAACTCGTGATTGAGGGCCTGGTGGCGATATCGGAAGGCGAGAACCCGCGCCAGATCGAGACCCGCCTGCAGGGCTTCCTGCGTTGAGGTGACAGATGGCACGACGCAGAAAGCCACCGGAGGAGCACGAAAACCACGAGCGCTGGCTGGTGTCCTACGCGGACTTCATTACCCTGTTGTTTGCCTTCTTCGTCGTGATGTACGCAGTCTCTTCGGTGAACGAGGGCAAGTACCGTGTGCTGTCCGAGACACTGAGTACCGTGTTCTCCGCAGAGCCGCGCAG
>JAGRHB010000438.1 GCA_020445245.1 Gammaproteobacteria bacterium | reverse complement strand
TTGACGTGCATCGTGATCGGGTAGTCCACTCGCGCCTGCCACAGCGCGGCGGTTTGCAATGCCTGCTGCAGCACCCAATGGCCGATAACGCTTATCACACCACTCTGCTCCGCCACGGTGATGAAGGCCGCCGGTGACAGCAGTCCGCGCTGTGGATGATGCCAGCGCAACAGGGCCTCGGCCGCGGTGATGCGCCCGCTGCGCGCATCCACGATCGGCTGGTAATGCACCTCGAACTCGTTTCGGTCGAGCGCCTGGCGCAACTCGTCGCGCAGCGCCAACTGTGCACTGACCTGCGCCGACATGCTCGTATCGTAGAACGCGTAATGATTGGTGCCGCGTGACTTGGCCGCATACATCGCGGTGTCGGCGTGCTTCAACAGGGTATGGATGTCGGTACCGTCTCGTGGGAAGACGACGATACCGCAGCTCCAGGTTACATAGGTTTCGTATTCGCCGATCGTGTAGTAACGCCCCACGCAGCTGAACAGGCGCTCTATCACCGCGCCGAGGACGCGGCTGTCATCGAAGTCCTCGATCACCACCACGAACTCGTCACCGCCCAGGCGCGACACCGTATCGCTGCCGCGGATCACCGACTGCATCGCGTCGGCGACCTGGGCCAGGAGGTAGTCGCCATATTCGTGACCGAAGCTGTCATTGATGGATTTGAATGCGTCCAGATCGATGAACGCGATCGCCACTTCCTGCCCGCTACGGCGCGCCCTCGACAGGGACTGCTGGAGCCGCGTGTGGAGGAAGGCGCGGTTCGGCAGGCCGGTGAGTGTGTCGTGCGAAGCCATGTACTCAGCCCGCTCCTTCTGCTCCTTCAGTTCGATATTCGCCCTGGCGAGGCGCTCGAACATGACCAGAAAGAACCGCGGCATCAGCACCAGACCGAACATCAGACCGATGTAGCTGGCAGGCTGCGACCAGAGGAACCCGCTATACGCCATCGCGGCACTGAATCCGAGCAGCCCGAACAGGGTCGCGAACTGCATGTAGTGTTGGCCATAGCGAATGCCGTTGCCGATCATGACCCACAGGAACAGCGGATAGAACGCTATGCCGGCACGCTGAAAGTACCCCGTGAGGTAGGCGGCGATGCCAAGGTCGAGCACGATCAGGACATAGCGTCGCCACAACATGCCGCTGCGGTGGCGCGACACGAAAGACAGGTAGAGCAGACTCGCCAGCAGGTAGATGGCGGTGAGCATGAATGGCGTCTGGCCATGCCCGAAACTCTGGGCGGCGAACAGCAGCACGCAGCCGAGCCCCGCCAGCAATGCGCGGGTGACCGCCTGCCCCTGCTCCGGGGTGAAGTCACCATGCCCGCCGATCGGCAACCGCCTCCGGGGCGGCGCCGCCTCTCCCGCTGGGGGCTGTATTTCGGCCCGGCGGCGCTGACGTCCGGCCACACCCTGTACGGTCGAGTTCAAAGTCTGTTCCATGATCTGTTACCGGTAAGGCCGATGTCGCGATCGGCCTCTTCCCTGCATCGTTCAAGATACAGCGGCCGTGGCGCGCGGGCCTTTACGGAGCGGGCTTTTTGGCGTCAGGCGCCGCCGGCAAATCCGTGCTGACGCCACGCCTCGTACAGCAGTACAGCGACGCTGTTCGAAAGGTTGAGGCTGCGCTGGCCCGGACGCATCGGCAGGCGGATGCGCTGCGTGGCCGGCAGCTCGTCGAGCATCTCCTGCGGCAGTCCGCGGGTCTCAGGCCCGAACAGGAAGGCGTCGCCGGCGGCATATTCGACGGCATCGTAACGCTGCGCAGCGCGGGTAGAGACGCCGAATCGGCGCGGCGGCGACACCTCGGCCAGGAAGGCCGCGAAATCGTCATGTTGCCGGACGTCGGCGAACTCGCGGTAATCCAGCCCGGCGCGGCGCAGGCGCTTGTCGTCGAAGTCGAAACCCAGCGGGTGGATCAGGTGCAGGCTGCTGCCGGTGTTGGCACACAGGCGTATGATATTGCCGGTGTTGGGCGGGATCTCCGGCT
>JAGRHB010000437.1 GCA_020445245.1 Gammaproteobacteria bacterium | reverse complement strand
TATCCGGATTGCTGGATTCCGGGCAGGATGGGATGGAGCGATTTGCGCGTTACCGATTGATCGGCGACGTCATGCGCGGTGAATCGGCGGTACTGGCAGGCTCGGTCGCGACCAAGGTCAGCCAAGCGCTGCACGATGAACCGTCCGTGCTGGCGCCAAGGCCACGGGCACATCAGCAACCGCGACGTTGGGCACGACCTGCCGCGGGCCTTGCGATCGCCGCATCGGTTGCCGCCGCGGCAATCATGGTCGCCCCGCAGCTGATGACGCGGCCGGGTGAGCAGGGTCAGCCGATGCAGCTCGCAGCCGACACGCAGCATCGCGACGCTACGCCGGCCACGCTGGTGGCGGCGGGCGGTTCTCAAGGTGATACCAGGTCTGTTGAGGTCGCCGAAGCCCAGCTGCGCTGGCCAGCCCGCAATCAGGAAGCTTCCGAGCGCTTCGACCGCCTGATGATGGAGCATCGCGAGTTTGGCGGCAGAACCGGGGTGAACGGCCCTGTCCAACACATCGGATTCGTGAGTTATGACGCGCGCTAGCCGCCTGATCTGGCTCTCCTGCGGTCTCTTGCTGGCGGCGAACGCGCGCTCCGGGGAATCCAACCCGCACCAACTGCTCGACCGCATGAACGAGGCAGTTCGTCAACTGGACTATGAGGGTCGATTCGTGGTCCAGGTCGGGGACCGTATGGATGCGATCTACATTGTGCATCGGGTTGATGGCGGCGCCGAAAAAGAACGAGTGGTCTCGCTGACCGGAAAACCGCGCGAGGTGATCCGCAGCGATGAGGCGGTCGCCTGTCTCACGTCCGGGCGTGCGCGCACGCTGAATGTCGGGCGCGGCGCCAACGGGCGATCATTTTCGCCGCTGAGTGGTGTGACAGGTGAGCAACTCGACCGCTACTACAGGATGCAGTTGCTGCCGCCGGGCAGGGTTGCGGGAAGGGATGCCTACCAGTTGTTGATCGAACCACGTGATGACTTGCGTTTCGGTTACCGGCTGTTTCTGGACCAGGCGAGCTATCTACCATTGCGTTCAGTGATGTTCGACGAGGCGCAGAAAACGGCATCACAGATGATGTTTGTTGAATTGCGGGTCGATCAGCAGATCACGCCGATCGAGCGCGATATCTCGGCAATGCAGGTGGCGAGGGCGACACCGTCCGACGACATCCCGGAAGAGCGCCTGAAGCCGCCGGCATGGGAATTTGCGGATCTGCCGCCCGGCTTCCAGTTGAATGTGCACCGGCGGCGTATGCTTGGTGAAAATGCGGGCGAGCTGGAGCATTTCATCTTCTCCGATGGACTGGCCACGGTCTCGGTCTATGTCCAGCCGACCGGTGATGATGGCGTCGGTCTTCCCCCGTCGTCGCGGCTTGGTGCCGCGGGTGCGGTGAGCCGGGTGCTTGCCGACCACGAGGTGATCGTGGTCGGTGAAGTACCGGCCAGGACATTGAACTGGTTTGCACAACAGATACGGGCGGCCTCGAATTGATCGAGGAGACGGCACAGGTGCTGCGGGTGCACGGCCGCGTGGCCGAGGTCGTCACCCAAAGACAATCCGCCTGCGGTCATTGCGCGGCCAGGAATGGTTGCGGGACATCGCTGCTTGCGACCTGGTTTCCGCAGCGTCAACTGGCATTCCAATTGAACAACGATATCCAGGCCGCCGCCGGGGATACCGTGATCATCGGCCTCGACGAGGCGTTTCTGCAGCGCAGTTCGCTGCTCCTGTATGCACTGCCGCTGTTGGGGCTGCTGGTCGGCGCCGTCGCTGGTGAGTACGGCTTCTCGCTGCTTTCATGGCCCACGGAACTTGGCGCCATCCTGTTGGGTCTACTGGGCTTGAGTGGTGCATTGCTGGCTGTTCGCAAAATCAGTGCGAGCAGTTTCGACCGCGGTGAAGTCGGGGTGAAACTGCTGCGGATCAGCCGCAGTCCGATTCCCGGCAATGTCGGTTTGCAGATCGCGCATGTCGTGCGCGAAACCAGGAAGCAGGAATGAAC
>JAGRHB010000436.1 GCA_020445245.1 Gammaproteobacteria bacterium | reverse complement strand
GTCGATGCGCGACAGGGTGAAGCGGGTGCGGTGCAGCTCACCGTTTTTTCCGTCGCTGCGTGCAATGGTGATTCGTTCGGCAAAATGGCTCGCACAGCCGGCGATCAGGCCCTCTGCGAGGTCGGCGAAAGGTCGCCGTGACTGGTAAACCATGACCATCGAATCGGGGCCGGTTCGTTCGGTACTGAACGTGGGCAGCTCTGCGTCGGGGTAGAGTTTGCGTACCTCGACGTGGACGTGCTGTTCGATGGTCTCGAGAAAGTCGAACGTGCCGCCGACACCTTCGAAGAACGCAGGGTAGATAGCGGAAAAGCGTGCCGCGAGGTGACGCCCGAAAGTCTTGACGAGGTCGTTGGCGGCAATACCGGTTTCCCGGCTGAGGCACGTGACGAGCGCCAGCAGTTCCCGGTGGTCGTAGGTGCCGACAGTGGTATAGGCACCACCGGACGCCAGGTCCGCCTGGGTGATGATCCTGTCGGCGAGTGTGGGCGAGTACATCTCTTCCACCATCTCGTTGAACTCGCTGAATACGATCCCCTTCATCTGTGCTCCTGCCGGCAGGTTTGTCCGGCCAATCTGCATAGCGGCATCCATCACCCGAACTGAATGCCTGGATCGGTCGGTAGGTGTGCATTCTTCGATGTCGCAGACAGCGCGGATGACGCTGCAGCATGTTCATGCCGCGGTTTCCTGACAGACTCGGAAAATCCGAAGGATACGCGGTGCTTGTCCGGTCAGTGCCTGCGTCTGCAGCAGCAATACCGGGTGTCATGGTGATCACCCGAGGAGCCGATCGATACAAGCCGACACGCAAACGCAACGGGCCGACGTCACTTCGCTGGCGGGTCGGACAAGGCGGTTGGCGATACTGGATGCCAACGACACGCCTTTCCTGAGCGACTGTCCCGATACGCCGCCCAGGATGCGCAGCTGCCGGGTATGGTGCGCCTTGAGTCCCCGGCGCCGCTCGGGGCAGCGGCCGCGGTGACCATCATTTGTGACTCGGTGAAGGCACGGTTCAGTGCTCAATTGATCATGGTCACCGACGCGAAGATCAGGCAGCACTTGTACCTGATCTCGCCGGAACGGCGGATAAAACACCCTGCGGTTGCGGCGATCACCGAGTCGGTACGTACCGAGCTTTTTGTCCGAGCGCATTGTCGCAACAGCCGCTGGGCGAGGCAGGTCGACTGTCTCGGCCATTGGGTCCTCGGGTAAACTGATCGGACTTGCGGGCCTCTGGCCTGCCTCCACCCACCCCGGAGAACCCGATGAGCGACACCACCACAGGCAATGCACTGGACAATCCCCGCAGCCGCCTGCGGGTTCGCAATGCCACGTTGAACGACATCCAGGCGATCGTCGACCTCAGCAACAAGGTGTACGGTCCTACCGGCATTGCACCCTATACCGAGGGTCCTGTCGTGGGGCAGATCAACAACTTCCCGGAGGGCCAGTTCGTCGCCGTGGTCGACGATCGCGTGGTCGGGCACTGCGCAACTTTCCGTATCGCCGAGGAGATCGGGCTCAAGACCCACACATGGACCGAGATCACCGGCAACGGTTACGCTTCTCGGCACGATCCCCAGGGCGACTGGCTGTACGGCATGGAGGTCTGTGTCGACCCCGACTATCGCGGTTACCGCATAGGTCAGCGCCTGTACAACGAGCGCAAAGCCCTGTGTCAGTCACTGGGTCTCAAGGGGATAGTGTTTGCCGGCCGGTTGCCGTCGTGGTCGAGGCGGGCGAGAAAGTTCAGCAGTATCCACGACTATGTCGAGCAGGTGACGCAGAAGAAGCAGCGTGATCCGGTGTTGTCGTTCCAGTTGAGCAACGGCTTCGAGTTGATTGGTGTCATCCCGCGTTATCTCGCCAGCGACCGTGAATCGCTCGGTTACGGCATCCACCTGGTGTGGCGCAATCCCAAGGTCGCCACGGGGCAGGCACAGGGACCGGTCAAACGTTATGGTGGCCGCCTGCCGGACACGGTCCGGGTAGGCACCGTGCAATA
>JAGRHB010000435.1 GCA_020445245.1 Gammaproteobacteria bacterium | reverse complement strand
GGCGTCTTTTCCATCACGTCGTTCATGGTGCCTCCTATTCGGCCAAGACCTGTTGTTCGGCAGCCCGTTTTTCCCTGCGGGCGCGGGCGGATGCCTTGACCTGTCCGATCAGACCGAGAATGCCCTTGGGAAGGAACAGCGTGACGAAGATGAAGAGCCCGCCAAGGGCAAACAGCCAGAACTCGGGTAGCACGCCTGTAAACCAGCTCTTGCCGGCATTGACGAGGATGGCACCGAGGATCGGGCCCACCAGGGTTCCCCTGCCGCCCACGGCCGTCCATACCACCACTTCAATGGAGTTGGCAGGCGCGAATTCGCCCGGGTTGATGATGCCCACCTGCGGCACGTACAGGGCGCCGGCGATACCGGCCAGCATCGCCGAGAACGCGAAGATTGCGAGCTTGACGTGCTCGACCTTGTAGCCGATGAAGCGCGTGCGGTCTTCGGTGTCACGGATGGCCACGGCGACGCGGCCGAGGCGCGATCTGACCAATGCGCGGCAGGCCAGGTAACCGAATCCGAGTGCCAACCCCGACGCGATGAACAGACCGATACGGGTGCCGTCCGCCTGCAGGCTGAAACCGAGGATGTCCTTGAAATCAGTCAGGCCGTTGTTGCCCCCGAAGCCCATCTCGTTGCGGAAGAAGGCGAGCATCAGGGCATAGGTCAGTGCCTGGGTGATGATCGAGAGATACACCCCGGTGACCCGTGAGCGAAACGCCAGCCAGCCGAACACGAACGCGAGCAGTCCGGGCGCCAGGACCACCATCAGCGCGGCAAACCAGAACTGGTCGAAGCCGTGCCAGAACCATGGCAGCTCCTGCCAGTTCAGGAACACCATGAAGTCGGGAAGCTCGGCATTGCCATATACGCCGCGCTCGCCGATCTGACGCATCAGGTACATGCCCATTGCATAGCCGCCAATGGCGAAGAATGCGGCGTGCCCCAGCGTCAGGATGCCGAGATAGCCCCACACCAGGTCGACGGCGACGGCCAGCAGTGCGTAGGTCAGGTACTTGCCCAGCAGGGTCACGGTATAGGTCGGCAGGTGCAGCGCGTGTTCTGATGGAAGCGCATTGAGCAACGGCACCGTGATCAGGGTGGCGAGCAGCACCAACAGGAACACCTGGCCTCCCCGGTCGCCTTTGAGGATTCGTGCTAGCAGCATGGCTGAATGCTCCAGGGGATCACCGCACTGACGCGCACACCGGACAGATCGCATCGATTCATTGACATGAGGTTCAGCCTTCCGCGGCGCGGCCCTTCTGCGGGAACAGACCGCGTGGCCGCTTTTGAATGAACAGGATGATGAACACCAGCACCAGGATCTTGGCCAGCACGGCGCCCGCCCAGGGCTCCATCAGCTTGTTTGCGATTCCCAGGCCCAGGCCGCCGACCAGGGTGCCCCAGAGGTTGCCGACGCCGCCGAACACCACCACCATGAAACTGTCGACGATATAGGCCTGGCCGAGGTTGGGCCCGACGTTGGTCAACTGTGACAGTGCCACCCCGGCGATACCGGCGATCCCCGAACCCAGCCCGAAGGTCAGTGCATCGACACGGGCCGAGCGCACCCCCATGGCTCGTGCCATTGCGCGGTTCTGAGAAACGGCACGCACCTGCAGACCAAGGCGGGTGCGTTTGAGCACGAAGAACAGGCCAGCGAACACCAGCAGGCAGAAAACGAAGATATAAAGGCGGTTGTAGGTCAGCGACAGCACACTGTTGATCTCCCACGAACCGCTGAGGAAATCAGGATTGGAGACCGGCACGTTCTGCGGCGATATCACAGTGCGCACCAGCTGCTGCAGCATCAGGCTGATACCAAAGGTCGCCAACAGTGTCTCCAGTGGCCGGCCATACAGAAAACGGATTACCCCGCGCTCGATCGCGACCCCCACCGCGCCGGACACCAGGAACGCGGCCGGGACCGCCAGCAGGATCGACAGGCCGGTCATGTCCGGCAGCGCGAGTTGAATCAGGTAGGTGGTGTAGGCGCCCAGCATGATCAGCTCACCGTGT
>JAGRHB010000434.1 GCA_020445245.1 Gammaproteobacteria bacterium | reverse complement strand
CTGGGTGCTGTTGCACGGCACCAAACGCCCGTGAATACACGCTGCCCGAAATGCGACACCCAGTACCGGGTCGACGAGGACGTGCTGCTGAAGGCCAATTGCCTGGCACATTGCTACCGCTGTGGCGCGCTGTTCACGGTGATCGGCAAACATGCCGCTGAGATCGAGACCGCGGATATCGAGCTGATGATTTCGGCCCTGCGTCTGGACCAGCGCAGCGAGATCCCGGCATCTGCACCCGAAGCACCCAGACCCGAAGCACCCAAGCGCGAGGTGCCCGGCCTGCGCGAGCCCGATCGTGCCGAGGACGCCGCAACACACAAACCGTCGACCATCGAACGGTCGGCAGGCACCAACACCTCACCGGCTGCGTCGGACAACATCGAGGACGACCATCAGCACACCGAACTGCCGTTCGAGATGCCGGTCGACCTCGAACCCCTGCTGCCCTCTCCCGATGCGGCACTGGATGTCGAAGACACCCTTTATGAGAAGCGCTCGCGGCGCGGACTGTGGTACGGACTGCTCACGACCTGCCTGCTAGTCGCACTGGGACTGCAGCTGGCGTGGCAACACAGGGAGGAACTGCTGGCACGCTATCCGGTGCTCGAAGCGCTGTGCGAACACGTGACCTGCCGGCCAAGCGTGATCCGCGCACCGGAGCGGTTCAGGATTCTGCAGCGCGATATTAAACCGACCGCGAACGAACCCGATTCTCTGACGCTGACCGCCAGCTTCCGCAATGTCGCATCGATTGCACAGGTGCTGCCGGACATACAATTGTCGCTGCTCGACACCGACGGCAGCGTCCTTATCCGTCGTCGACTCAGCCCGGCGGATTACCTGTATCCCGCGCCGGCAGATCAGGCCGCGGTTGCCCCCGGCGAAGTAATCACTATCGCTGTCGATTTCAAGGATCCCGGCTACGTCGCCACGGGTTTCATCATCGATTTTCTGTAGCGCCAGATTGGTCGGCTGCGGCCCTTGCACCGACGTCATTTCCGCGTAACATTGCCACCCCCTGACGACCCGCAGACCGGAATGAAAGCCGGCACGGTCCAGACGAATCGAACCGCAAGGTCGTGCAGGCAGGTAGACGTTTTCCGATTCACTACGCAGCAGGTTTACAGAGGCCTCCCAGATAGTGCGCATCGGCGTTCATCAACTCGATAACAATCTGATCGTCGCACCCATGGCCGGCGTCACCGACCGACCGTTCCGCACGCTGTGCAGGCGCCTCGGCGCAGGCCTTGCTGTTTCGGAGATGGTGACTGCGGACGCCAGCCTGTACGGCACGCGCAAGACCGTGCGACGACTCGACCACGAAGGCGAGCCGGGTCCGGTATCGGTGCAGATCGTCGGTACCGATCCACAGCGCATGGCCGAGGCCGCGCGGGTGAACGTCGCGCACGGTGCGCAGATCATCGACATCAACATGGGCTGCCCGGCCAAGAAGGTGTGCAGTGTCGCCGCCGGTTCCGCGCTGATGCGCGATGAACCCCTGGTTGGCCGGATCCTGCAAAGCGTGGTCGAGGCGGTCGAGGTGCCGGTCACGCTGAAGATGCGCACCGGATGGGATCTCGCCAACCGCAACGCACCGCACATTGCGCAGCTCGCCGAACAGGCGGGCATCGCCGCGGTCGCCGTGCACGGACGCAGCCGCGCCTGCGCCTATCGCGGCGAGGCCGAGTACGACACGATCCGTAAGGTCAAGCAGGCAGTGACGATACCGGTGCTGGCCAACGGCGACATCGCCTCGCCGGAAAAGGCCAGGGCAGTGCTGTCAGATACCGGGGCAGATGCGCTGATGATCGGACGCGCTGCCCAGGGGCGGCCCTGGATATTCCGCGAAATCGCGCACTTCCTGCAAACCGGTGAGCGGCTTCCCGAACCGGATCCTGCATGGATCCGTGATCTGTTGCTGGAACACCTGGAGGCGTTATATGGCCTCTACGGGTCATCGCATGGCGTCAGGGTGGCCCGCAAACACATCGCCTGGTACAGCAGGACCCAGCCGGGCGGCGCCGGATT
>JAGRHB010000433.1 GCA_020445245.1 Gammaproteobacteria bacterium | reverse complement strand
CGACGCGCATGGCATCCGGCGCAGCGATGACCACGTCGAAATCCAGGTTGCCACCTTTGATTTCATCGGCAAGCGCCTCCATGCCAACCTTTTCTGCACCGGCTGCCGTGGCCGCCTCAGCCGCGGCACCCTGGGCGAACACTGCGACGCGCACGTGTTTGCCCGATCCGGCGGGCAACACAGTGGAACCGCGCACGACCTGATCCGATTTACGCGGGTCGACGCCAAGATTGATCGACACGTCGACCGACTCTTCGAACTTGACCGAAGAGAGCTGCTTGAGCAGCGCGAACGCCTCTTCGGCCGCATACAGCTTGCTGGAGTCGATCTTTTCGCGGATTGCCTTCTGGCGTTTTGAGAGCTTGGCCATTACTCAACCCCCTCGACATTCAGACCCATACTCCGGGCAGAGCCGGCGATAGTGCGAACCGCTGCATCCAGACTCGCCGCCGTGAGGTCCGGCTCCTTCATCTTGGCGATGTCTTCCAGCTGAGCACGGCTGATGGTGCCGACCTTTTCCGTATTCGGACGACCGCTGCCGCTCTGGATACCCACCGCCTTTTTCAGCAGGATCGACGCGGGCGGCGTCTTGGTCACAAAGGTGAACGAGCGGTCACTGTATACGGTGATGACGACCGGCAGGGGCAAACCCTTCTCCACACCCTGGGTCTGCGCGTTGAATGCCTTGCAGAACTCCATGATGTTGACGCCGCGCTGACCCAGCGCCGGGCCGACCGGTGGACTCGGATTGGCCTCCTGGGCCTTTACCTGCAGCTTGATATAAGCCGTGATTTTCTTAGCCATGCATTACCTCTTTGCGGGTACGAGCGCAGCGGGCTTTCACCGCCACTCCCCATGAGAACGACACTGCCCCTGGCAGCCCCCGTCCGAATACCGGCGATGCACAAGACACCGCCACCAAAAAACCGCTGTCAGGCCTTCTCGACCTGACTGAACTCAAGATCCACAGGGGTCGAGCGACCGAATATCAGCACCGAGACTTTCAATCGGCTCTTGTCGTAATCGACCTCTTCGACCACGCCATTGAAGTCGTTGAACGGCCCGTCGGTAACGCGCACCACCTCGCCCGGCTCGAACAGCACCTTGGGCTTGGGCTTGTCGACACCCTCCTGCATGCGCTGCAGAATCGCGTCAGCCTCTTTGTCAGTGATCGGTGCTGGCCGATCGCCAGTACCGCCGATGAAACCCATGACCTTGGGTACATCCTTGACCAGATGCCAGGTGTCGTCCGTCATCTCCATGTGCACCAGCACGTATCCCGGGAAGAACTTGCGCTCGCTGCGGCGCTGGGCACCGGCGCGCATCTCCACGACCTCCTCTGTCGGCACCAGGATCTCGCCAAACGCATCCTGCATCCCGGCACGCTCGATTCGGTCCTGCAACGAGCGCTTCACATGCCCCTCGAAACCGGAGTAGGCGTGTACGACGTACCAGCGCTTCGCCATATTCAGTCTCCCTGGCCGGTCAGATAGCGCACGATGCCGAAAAGCACCGAATCCACCAACCACATGAAAAGCGCCGTGAGCAGCACGGCAATCGTGATGATCAACAGCGTCTGCAGGGTCTCCTGGCGTGTTGGCCAGACAACCTTGCGCACCTCGGTACGCGAATCGGTGGCGAACTGCCAGACGGTTCGCCCCACGGCCGTCTGCAGCGCAACGAACACGGCTGCGCCGACAATGGCCAGCAACCCCGCCAGACGCACCCACAGGGGCTGCTCGGCAAAGGCATAGAAGCCGTAGACACCCGCGACAAGGAGAGCCACCACCGCCAACAGCTTGATGGTGTCCATCCCCGACCCTGCTTGTTCCGTTTTCGCGTTCATCACCCGCCAGATTTGGCAGGCCAAGAGGGACTCGAACCCCCAACCTGCGGTTTTGGAGACCGCTGCTCTACCAATTGAGCTACGACCCTAAATGCGCCCGAACGGCGCAGCAGTGGAAGCGTTTAGCGCGTTTCCCGGTGCAGCTGGTGCGTCCGGCAACGCGAACAGAACTTCTTCAACTCGATACG
>JAGRHB010000432.1 GCA_020445245.1 Gammaproteobacteria bacterium | reverse complement strand
GTCCTGCAGTCGTTTGAAATCCGTCGAAACTGTATCGGGGTCGGCGTTGCTGCTCCCGGCGAGGACCAGTGCGCCGAGCGCCAAGACCCGCCTGACTGTCGCTGATCGCATGAGTCCTGACCTCGGATGGATGGTCCTGGGGCTGATTACAGCATAGTTCGCAGGATTGCCCGACGCTTCGCGAACGGTCAGTCGAGATGGCCCAGTGCCTGTGTGACGACCTCTGCACCGGCGCCCGGCCGATGCACGTGTTCGGACAGGTGGCGGCGCCAGGCGCGGGCGCCACGCTGCCCCTGGAACAGTCCCAGCATGTGGCGGGTGATACGGTGCACCGGTATGCCGGCGGCATGTTGTTCGGCAATGAATGGCAGCATGCTTTCCACCACCTGCCGGCGTCTGGGCGCCTCGCCGGGGCTGCCGAATATCCTGGCGTCGGCGTCGGCAAGTATCCAGGGGTTCTGGTAGGCCTCACGCCCGATCATCACGCCATCGACCGTTTCGAGTTGGTGCTCCACCTGTCCCAGCGTCTTGAAGCCACCGTTGATCACAAACTCGTATTGCGGAAAATCACGTTTCAAGGCATGCACCACCCCGTACTGCAGCGGCGGTATCTCGCGGTTTTCCTTGGGGCTGAGCCCCTGTAGCCAGGCCTTGCGTGCATGCACGATGAAGGTCGTGCAGCCGGCCTGCGACACACTGTCTACGAAGTGGCCCAGTTCCTCATAGCTGTCCCTTTGGTCGATACCGATGCGGTGCTTGACCGTCACCGGGCGTGTCGTTGCTGCGGTCATCGCTGCCACGCATTCGGCCACCAGTTGTGGTTCAGCCATCAGGCAGGCACCGAAGCGCCCCGACTGCACCCGGTCTGACGGGCAGCCGACATTTAGGTTGACCTCATCGTATCCCCATTCCCCGGCCAGACGCGTGCATGCCGCCAACTCGTCAGGGTCGCTGCCACCCAGCTGCAATGCCAGCGGGTGTTCGGCCGGGTGGTAATCCAGGAAACGCGCCGGGTCACGATGCAACAGTGCGCCTGTGGTGACCATCTCCGTATACAGCAGCGTATGACGACTGATCTGGCGCAGGAAATACCTGCAAAAGCGGTCAGTCCAATCGAGCATGGGCGCGACGGAGAGGCGGCGATCGAGGAGGTGGCATTGTTCGGTCACGACGGCATGATAACTGAGTCGAGGTACCGCGGAATGCGCTGGGTTTGGCGATGCCGACCGTGACGTACATGACCGGTCAGGTGCCTCATCTCCGGCGTTCCCCTGCCTGAGATTCGGTACAGAGCGTGACGCCGGGCACAGTCATGGCGGCATCCCCGACCGGGCTGGTCGCACTGTGTGATGGGTCACGTTTGCGCTTTGCCCGGTTGGTTAGCTTCGCCAAAAGGAACGCAGCCACGGGATTGCCGACATGACGACACAGCAGACCGGATCACCGGTATTCAATGTAATGACAGGCACGGGTCTGGACGGCCTGGTGGAGCTGATTGCGCACGACGGGGGTCTGGCCTACCGCCTGCCGGAGGACGAGATCATTGCGGGAGCGCGCGCCGCGAACAACCTGAACAAGGTGATCGTGGATGCGATCCGCGAGACCGGTCTGGCGAATGACGGCGAGCTGGGGATGGCGGACGTGCGCGACCTGAACCAGTGGATCCGCGAGCACGAACTGGACCGCTGGATCCGTCTGCACGGTGATGACGAGGACGGCGAGGAGACCGGATTTCACCTGGTGCAGAACGACGGTGCGAAGAGCCGGCTGTACGCCAACAACGCGGTGGACACGGTGGCGGATGGCATCTACCACCTGGGCTTCGAGATCGATGGCTACCGCTTCCTGAACGAGGACGGCAACGGCAACGTCAGTGTCGAGACGATGGCGTACTGGCTGAACGATCTGCTGGCGGACGACCTGGTGGCGGGGTCGCTGCACAGCTGCGGCACGGTCGACGTGGCGGCGCTGTGATCGAGGCGGACTACACGCAGAGCCTGCGCAACAACACTGAAGACCTGGCGATCGGCACCAACACC
>JAGRHB010000431.1 GCA_020445245.1 Gammaproteobacteria bacterium | reverse complement strand
GTATTCAGACCACCGTCGCTCGACGGCCACCTTGGACTGGTCAGGCTCGACGGCCCGGCGGGAAGCGAACAGCGCGTGGTCGAGTTCCTGCAGACGGCTGCGTCCGCCGCAGATGCGCGCGAACTGCAGATCCGCGAGGTCCGCCTGGACGAACGCCGTCACTGGTGGGTTCGGTTCGACGACGGACTGACACTGTCGCTCGGTCGCGAGAACGTCGGTTATCGGCTGGCTCAGTTCTTCCGGGTCTATCCCAGTCTGGTCGCGCAACCGGCACGGCGCCCGGAGCGCATCGATATGCGGTATGCACATGGCTTCGCCGTGCGCTGGCGCGAACCTGCCGCACAGGGAACCGCGGCGCATGAAGTGAAAATGCAGGAAAAAGTCTGATGGTCAAACGCACCGACAAGAACATCATCGTCGGACTCGATATCGGCACCTCGAAAGTGGTCGCCATCGTTGGTGAAGTCAGGCAGGACAACGAGGTCGAAATCATCGGGATCGGCTCGCATCCATCGCGTGGCCTGAAGAAAGGCGTGGTGGTCAACATCGAATCGACCGTGCAGTCGATCCAGCGCGCGGTCGAGGAGGCTGAGCTGATGGCCGGCGTGGAGATCGATGCAGTGTATGCCGGGATCGCCGGCAGTCATATCTCCAGTCTGAACTCGCATGGCATCGTCCCGATCAAGGACGGCGAGGTGTCGCACTCGGACGTGGAACGCGTGATCGATGCGGCACGTGCGGTTGCGATACCGGCCGACCAGAAGATCCTGCACATCCTGCCGCAGGAATTCATCATCGATAACCAGGAAGGCATTCACGATCCGGTCGGGATGTCGGGTGTCCGTCTCGAGGCGCGGGTCCACATGGTGACCGGTGCGGTCAGCGCCGCGCAGAACATCATCAAGTGTGTGCGCCGCTGTGGTCTCGAGGTCGAGGACCTGATTCTCGAACAGCTGGCCTCGAGTTACTCGGTGCTCGAGGATGACGAAAAGGACCTGGGTGTCTGCCTGGTCGACATCGGCGGCGGCACCACCGACATCGCAGTGTTTACCGGCGGCTCCATTCGCCATACCGCGGTGATCCCGATTGCCGGTGATCAGGTCACCAATGACATTGCCGTCGCGTTGCGCACACCGACGCAACATGCCGAAGAGATCAAGCTCAAGTACGCCTGTGCGCTGACACAGCTCGCCAGTCCCGACGAGACGATCGAGGTGCCGAGCATCGGCGATCGGCCGCCGCGCCGATTGTCTCGCCAGACCCTGGCCGAGGTGGTAGAGCCGCGCTACGAGGAACTGCTCACCCTTATTCAGTCGGAACTGCGCCGCTCGG
The DNA here is from genome assembly GCA_020445245.1 of Gammaproteobacteria bacterium. The sequence goes on along the minus strand of JAGRHB010000431.1, from coordinate 714 downwards.
GTTATGAAGACCTGGTGGCCGGAGGTGTCGTGTTGACCGGCGGCAGCGCCAAGATGGAGGGGCTGATCGACCTGGCAGAAGAGGTTTTTCACATGCCGGTGCGGCTGGGCATCCCCCAGTACGTGACCGGCCTGGTGGATGTCGTACGCAATCCCATTCATGCCACTGGCGTGGGCTTGCTGTTGTTTGGCCATCGGAACCGGGCGGCGCGGCTGCCTGAGAACGTCGGTGGTGGGAGTCTCAAATCGGTTTGGAACCGGATGAAGAGTTGGTTCCAGGGAAACTTTTAATCAAATCGGACTTCGCCCCCGACGAGGGGTGGGTCGGCATCTGGAGGAGAGGAAAATGTTTGAGTTGATGGATGTGGATAGCCAGAACGCAGTAATCAAGGTTATCGGTGTCGGCGGTGGCGGCGGCAATGCCGTGAACCACATGTTGAGGTCGAACATCGAAGGTGTCGAGTTCATCTGCGCGAACACAGATGCCCAGGCGCTGAAGAACACTGAGGTGCGCACGGCACTGCAGCTGGGTTCGAACGTGACCCGTGGGCTGGGCGCAGGTGCGAATCCTGACCGTGGATTCGAGGCCGCGATGGAGGATCGTGACCGCATCTACGAAGCACTGGAAGGTGCCGACATGGTGTTCATCACAGCAGGTATGGGTGGTGGGACCGGCACCGGCGCAGCCCCGGTGGTCGCCGAGGTGGCCAAGGAG
>JAGRHB010000430.1 GCA_020445245.1 Gammaproteobacteria bacterium | reverse complement strand
CATCAGCAGCAGCGCCTGCAGCGCGAATCCCGCACCGAACCAGACCGCCACCGGGTTGATCTGTGCATAGCGCCCAATGAAGAACCACCAGGCAACCACACCCCATAATGCAGCAAGCGGCATCAGGACACGCCAGGCAGCAGTCCAGGGGCCCCGGGTCAGCAGCAGCAACCCCACCGCAATTGCCAATGCAGGCAGTTGCAGGGGCCAGATCGCCGCATTGTGCAGCTCATGGAGGCGGACATAGGCCTGCGGCGAGAACAACACCAGGTCGGACAGCGAATAGCTCGCCCAGACGCCCATTACAGGTCCGCGACGTGATCGATCATCCGCTGGCGTGTCTGTGCGTCCGGCAGGCGTCCGTGCATCGCCGCCATGTTCTCGGTCAGGTGATCGATCCGGGTGGTGGCCGGAATCGCACAGGTGACAGCGGGATGAGAGACGATGAACTTGAGCAGAAAGGCGGCCCAGTCCGTGCAGTCGATGGCCTGCGCCCAGGCCGGCAGTGGGTGGCGCTTGACCCGATCGATCAGCTCACCGCGCCGGAATGGGCGATTGGCAATGAACGCAATGCCGCGTTCGGCCGCCAGCGGCAGGATGCGCTGTTCGACCTCGCGATCGCGGATGTTGTAGGTCGCCTGCACGAAATCGATCGGCCAGGCGCGCATGATCGCCTCCAACTCGGCGTGCCGCCGGCCATGCGAGGTGGTGATGCCGACGTAACGCACTGCACCCTGGCGCTTCATCTCGAACAGGGTCTCGAGGTGTTCCTCCCAGGCGAGCAGGTTGTGCACCTGGATCAGATCGAAACGCTCGACACCCCACAGGCCGCGCGACGCCTCGATCTCGGCGGGCCCGTCTTCACCCGCCGAGGTCCAGACCTTGGTCGCCGCGAACAGGCCCGGCGGCCTGCCCAGCCGGCCCAGCCCGTCACCGATCACGGCCTCGGACGAGCCGTACATCGGCGACGAATCGAGCATGCCGCCACCGAGTCGGAAAAACGCACGCAACAACTCGGCACGCTGCGTGCGGGCCGACGCGTCGTCACCGACGTTGAACGTGACGGAACTACCCATGCCGATCGCCGGGATGCGCTCACCACTGGACGGGATCGACTTGAGCACCATGGCCTGCTGCCCAGCGGCAGGTGCGGCGCCGCCGATCAGGGTACCGACGCCCATGCCAAGCAGCGAAACAAACTGCCTTCTGTTCATCTGTGTCCTCGCCGGGTGGCGAACAAAAACACCGCGTTGGCGGGACACACAGCCAGCGCCGCCGGGGCACCGCCGAGGTTCCTGCCCGTCACTTCACCGCGCCCTTGAGCGCCGCCCTGATGATCGTCTCGGTATCCATGCCTTCTTCGAACACCTTGCTGACCATGCGGCTCGCCTCCGGCGGCTTGTAACCAAGCGCGATCAGCGCGCTGACCGCATCCTGATCGGCCCCGGCGGGCACGGTGCCGGCGGTCACCAGGCCAACCCCCTCGGCACCGAAACCGGCCTTTCCGATCTTGTCGCGCATCTCGACCACCAGCCGCTCGGCGGTCTTCTTGCCGACCCCGGGCAGACGCGTCAGCGCGGCCAGGTCACCGGCCTGCACAGCACGACTGAACTCCTCGGCGGTCATCCCCGACAGCACGCCCAGCGCCATCTTGCCGCCGACGCCGCTGACCTTCAGCAACGCGCGGAACAGCGTGCGATCGGCTTCGCGCGCAAAACCGTACAGCACATGCGCGTCTTCACGCACCGCCAGATGGGTGTGCAGCGTGACCTCCTCATCGCCGGCAGGCAGCACATAGAAGGTCGACATCGGCGCCTCGATCTCATAGCCGACACCATTTACGTCGAGCAGCAGGAAGGGTGGATGCTTGCTCAGGATCCGCCCGCGCAGACGGCCGATCATTGTGCTGCCTCGATCCGGCGCCGGGTCGCATGGCCGTGCGCATGACACAACGCCACCGCGAGTGCATCCGATTCGTCGAGCGCCATTTTGCCCTGCATGCCCAGAATCACCCTCACCATGTGCTGTACCTGCTCCTTCTCGGCG
>JAGRHB010000429.1 GCA_020445245.1 Gammaproteobacteria bacterium | reverse complement strand
CCCAGCGACGACCTGCAGCCGGATACGTGACCAGAAGTCGACACGTGGAAAGAACCGCGTGAGATTGATGCCAATCACGGCCGCCGTTCCGGACTTGCGTGGTGTGCTGAAGTCGGGCTTGCTGCCCATGCTCAGCATACCGACCAGTCGCCATAAAACGCCGATCAGGAACACTGCCGCCGAAAAGTACCAGAATGGGCCGTCCACGAATGCGGTGAAATTCACTTTGTTATTCTCCCAGTCCCTGTTGGATTCACTTCTGTTCCACGAGCGTGCCGGTCATACCTTGTCAGCGGTGGTGCGCATGGTCCCGGTGGTGTCCGCCCCGCTGCGGTCCACGGACCGGCCGGGCTGCTCCATCAATTCCGCGTGCCAGCGGTCATGGTGTGCCTCAGCCCAGTTCTCGTCGACGTAACCGGTGGTCATGCTTTCCAGGCTGCCTTCAGTACCGATCGTGCCGATATAGATGTGGCCGAACGAGCCGGCGATGAATATGACCGCGGCGACACCGTGCACGATCAGGGCAAGCTGCATGATCTCCCGGGACTGGCCGAGTATCGGAAAGATCAGCACCAGCCCGCTGACTGACACCGTAATGCCGAGCAGCATGACCGACCAGAACCAGATCTTTTCACCGGCGTTGAAGAAGCCGGCACTGACATGCGCCTTGCCGACGATGCCACCGCCTTTCACCAGCCATGTCAGGTCGCCGCGCGACGGCAGGTTGCGCCAGGCGAAACGGATGAACAGCAGCACCACGGCGACGAGGAACAGCGGGCCAAACAGGTTGTGGCCTTCCTTGCAGGCACTGGCGATCACGCCGAACGCCTCGGCCCCGAACACCGGCAGTACCACAAAGCGCCCGAACAACAAGGTCAGGCCGGTCAGCGCGAGAAAGACAAAGACGACCGCGGTGAACCAGTGCAGGGTGCGTTCGAAATCGGCAAATCGTTTGACGCGCCTGCCCGAACGCCCCCCGGGGATATTGATCCTGCCGCGCAGGATATAGAACAGCAACACCAGGCCGGCGATCACGCCAATAAAGATGCCGGCGTTGCCGATGAAGTCACGACGTCGGTACTCGCGGAACGCCTCACCGCGCTGCTCGATCAGGACGCCGGTCTCGACACCCCTGACCTGCGTCTGCCCCGCGGCTGCACCTTCCCGCTGGCGCACCGCGCGCCACAGGTCGGCGGCCGGGTTCGGTACCGTGATCGGCGATGTCGGCGCCTTTTCCTGTGCCGTTGCGGGGAGCGGGATGAAAAGCAGCAGTCCTGCCAAAAGCAGGGTGGACAGCTGCCAACCTGAACCCCGTGGGCCAAAAAAAGACATCGCTGTGTACCTCGTCCGGGCGATATGCCGTTGCGGTTCTTGGTTATACCGCCGACCGCGTTCGTGGTCGGCCCGACCCTGGGCCACCGGATACCGGGATCCGGCGGCCGCATGGCCGATCAACTGTCGCTGCTCGCCTTGCCCTTTACGCTCTGTGGTGCGCGCAGGCTGGCCTTGTCATAGTTGACCCCCCAATCAAGTACCGAGGCGCCGCGGTTGACCACACGCTTTCGGTAGATCTCCGATACGACGTCGGCGTCACCTGCGAGCAGTGCCTTGGTCGAGCACATCTCGGCGCACAGCGGCAGCTTGCCTTCCGCCAGGCGGTTGGACCCGTACATGCGGTGCTCCTCGGCACTGCCGGTTTCTTTCGGGCCGCCGGCGCAGAAGGTACATTTGTCCATCTTGCCGCGTGAGGCGAATGCCCCCGCCTTGGGGAACTGCGGTGCACCGAAGGGGCATGCGTAGAAGCAGTAGCCGCAGCCGATGCAGATGTCCTTGTCGTGCAACACCACACCATCTTCGGTGGTGTAGAAACAATCCACCGGACAGACTGCGGCGCACGGTGCGTCAGCACAATGCATGCAGGCCACCGACAACGAGCGTTCGCCTGGCTCACCGTCCTTGATGGTTACCACACGGCGGCGGTTCACACCCCAGGGGACTTCGTTTTCATTCTTGCAGGCAGTGACACAGGCATTGCACTCGATGCAGC
>JAGRHB010000042.1 GCA_020445245.1 Gammaproteobacteria bacterium | reverse complement strand
CGGGCAGCGGCGGTCGCCGCGCTGCTGCGGGCCGTCACCGCGATGCTGTATACAGGCGATATCGCGCCCGGCCTGCGCGACTGGAGCGATGCGTTGCACGACCGCTTCGCGCTGCCGTTCTTTCTGCGGCAAGACCTGCACGCCGTGTTCGACGATCTGGAGGCACAGGGTGTCGGCCTCGAGCACTGCGTACGAGAAGCGCTGCTGGACGACCCCTTCAAGCCACGCTGGACGACGCGGTTCGCGGCTTGCGAACTGGCGATCGAGCGTGCTGTCGAGTTCTGGCCTCTGGTCGGCGACGTCGCCTCGCAGGAGGCAGGTGGTTCACGCATGGTGGATGCCAGCACCGCCCGTCTGCAAATCAGTCTGCGCGGCATCGAACGGGATGGCCCGACACTGGAAAAGTGGCGCCTGCGGGTCGGTGGTATTGAAGCGCCACTGCACAGTGCGCATGACGGCGCAGGCGCAGTACGCCTGATCGGCGTGCGCTACCGTGATTTCTTGCCGTGGCGCGGCCTGCACCCTGCCATCCGGCCACAGGGACCACTGCACCTGGTGCTTGAACACCCGGACGTCCCATCCGCCCTGTGGGTGACGCTGCACAACTGGCACCCCCGTGGGCTGCCCTACGAAGGGCTCCCCGCGACGCTCGAGGAAGCGGCCACCCGTCGCGCGGAGCGCATGGTGATCAGTGAAGTGGCGCGTTCTGACGTGGCGCAGGGAACAATGCCGCCGATCGGTGCAATGCGAGGCTACACCCTCGACCTGCGGCTGTGTGCGCAAGACGCAGAGCGCCGGGGCGATACCTAGTACCGCAGCTTGCGCACGACCTCGTAGCCGTGCCGGTCGGGCTTCCACCCCCAGAAATAGGCCTGCAGGTCGCGCACCGCATCCCACTCGGCATCGGCATACGAACCTGCGCTGAATCCACAACCCATCGCCGAGCGGTCACGTCCACGTGCATCCTTGAACACGCTCCGGATCACGATCACATAGGCATGGTCGAGGTTGCTGAGGTTCTGCGCGCGCATCACATCGAGATTCTTGTAGTAATTCGCATAGCCCTTGCCACGCAGTTCCTCCTGTGCGGCCTCCTGCGCCTCGACCGGATGGCCTTTGCCGACCACAAGCGCGTAGTCCAGGGTCTCGCCCTGAAACTTGGCCATCACGCAGGCGGCACCGCCGGCATCGACGATTCCGTTGAGCAGCATGGCTCCAACGAGCAGAAGACAACGCTTGAACACGGCGCACCGGTGGATGAAGCAAGACCTGCCAAGGTGATCGGTTGGCTTCCGTCTTCCTTTAATGCGAGTCGGGCAGTCGCGGTGGGTGCACGCTGTCCCTGACAGACAATCGGCTTCAGCAGCGTCCGTCACTGCCTTGTGCGGACAAGGCGCAAATCACGCCGAAATCAATAATAGGCCGTGTTGATCTCCGAGAACGGCTGCCCGCCCTCCCACGACCAGGCCAATTCCTGCAGGCGTTCGGTCGCGGCGTCGACGGACCGGGTCTGGTGTTGCTCCAACAGGGGTTTGAGCAACTTGCGTGCACGCGAAAGGCGGCTCATGACAGTACCGATCGGCACGTCGAGCACCTTGGCGGTGGCGGTGTAACTCAGTTCGGAGATACACACCAGACCGACGACCTGCCGCAGCGGGGGACTGAGCTTCTGGATGGCCGCCCGGGTGTGGTTGAACAGCTCGCAGTGTTCTGCGATCTGTTCGGGTGTCGCCATCCGGCTGGGCGCATCGAAATCGAGTTCGGTGCACGGCTCGCGACGCCGGAACCTGTCGTGCACGAGATTCACCAGGATCCGCTTTGTCCACGGCCGCAACCGGTCCTCGTTGCGCAGACTGTCGATCCTGGCCAGCGCCCGCGCCATCGTTTCCTGGACCAGGTCTTCCGCATCGGACGGGCTGGCGTTGCACAAAGACATCGCGAAGATCTTCAGCGATTCGCGCTGTGCGCAGATCTCGTCGATGAGCCTCGCGCGCGCCGACGACGGGGTATGCGCGTCGCTGCCTGTGGTATGACCGTCTCTTGCAGTGGCGGAATCGATCCTGACCAACGCGACCGCAGGGTTCGCCGCGCGCACCCGGGATGCGGCGTCGGCGCACAGGCAGGCCGGCGCCGGGCCTGCCGACCCGGCGCGCGGCGCGTCGCCCGTACCGTCCAATACGAGGGCATTCATCACCACGGCTGCGATACGCCTACTGGCTCTTGAGACTGCTGAAATGGGCAGCCAGGTTCTCGATGTCGGCATCCGACAACGGCTTCGCCATCGCGTTCATGATCGCATTGGTGCGCTCGCCGGATCTGAAGCCTTTCAGGGTCTGGACGATATAGGCCTCTTTCTGGCCGGCGAGATTCGGATACAGCGGCTGGGTGCCGATGCCGTTCATGCCGTGACAGGCGACGCAGGCCGCAGCCTTGGTCTTGCCCGCTGCAGCGTCGCCGGCCACCGACACCTGCGATGCCACGATCAAGCCAAGCGCCGACGCAGCGAACAAAGCGGTTCTGTTCATGGGTAATCCCTCATTTGGTGAGAAGTGACAGCAATCAGGCGAGCAGGTGCGCGCAGACAGCGCGCGCACGTGGACCCGCCACTGACCACGAATGAGCAATTAGAATGCCAGCCACCAAAGTGGCTGATTAATAAGCGATTGCTGGAGATCTGCACCCAGGAGAGGGCGTGAAGTGTGCAAAGTGCAGTTGCAATGATTGCAATCTGCAACCTATGCAATGGCGGTAGTGACGCAGGCTTTCGAGCCCCGACCAGCTCAGGATTCGGGCCGCGGCGGTGAACCCGCACGCTGATATCGCTCGAGTTTGCGCCACAGCGTGGATTTGTCGATGCCCAGCAGGGCCGCCGCCCTGCCACGATTACCGTCACAGTGCTGCAGGACCTGCTGGATATAGCGCCATTCCAGTTCCGCCAGCGTCGGCAGATTGTCGGTAACTGCTGCCACGGCGGTCTCGCCCGTGTCGTCGGGAAGGCCCTCGAGCCGCATCATCGGCTGATCCGCCAGGACCACGTGGCGTTCGACCAGGTTTCGCAACTCCCGGACATTGCCCGGCCACGGGTAGCGCTCCAGGCGGCGTACCGAAGCAGCGTCGAAACCGACCACATCGCGACCGTATTCGGCGGCGAAGTGGCTGACGAAATGCTGCAACAGCGCCGGTATGTCTTCGCGGCGCTCACGTAGCGGCGGCATTGTGACCGTGACCACGTTCAGGCGGTGGAACAGGTCCGCGCGGAATCCTCCCTCCCGCACCATCGCCTGGAGGTCGGCATTGGTGGCAACCAGGCAACGCACATCGACGTCGATGGGTCGAACACCGCCAACCCGGGTGATCTGCCGCTCCTGGATCACCCGCAACAACCTGACCTGCATCGCCTCGGAGATATTGCCGATCTCATCGAGAAACACCGTGCCACCGCGAGCCACCTCGAACAGACCACGCTTCATCGCGGACGCACCGGTAAAGGCGCCCTTTTCGTGACCGAACAACTCCGACTCCAGCAGAGTGTCGCTCAATGCCCCGCAGTCGACGACGATGAACGGCGTGTCCGGGGCCGGACCCAGGGTGTGGATCGCCCGTGCCGCCAGCTCCTTGCCGGTCCCGGACTCGCCGCGGATGATCACGTTGCAGCGTACATCGGCGACCCGCTCAAGCAGGTTGTAGGTATGTCTGAGTGCGGCCGAGGCACCGACCAGGCCAAGCTGCCGGCGCTCGGACTGCAGCTCGCGGCGCAGCAGCCGGTTCTCGCGGTGCAGCCGGGAGCGCTCCAGCGTCTTGTCGACCACCAGCATCAGCTCTTCCATGTCGAAAGGCTTCTTCAGGAAGTCCGAGGCACCGTGCCGCAGCGCCTCGATGGCATGCTCCAGCCGCGAATAGGCGGTCACGATGATGACCGGGACCTCGGTATCCAGGGTACGTATCCGTGCCAACAGCTCGAGGCCGTCCATCCCGGGCATTCGCAGATCGGTGACCACCACGTCGGCACCATGGCGCTCGAAATGGCTCAATGCCTCCTTGGGATCCCGAAACGTCTCGCAGCGGTAGGGTGAACCAACACAGAACCGCTGCAACAGTTCGCCCGCCTTGGGGTCATCATCAACGAACAACAATGCACAGTCCGGTGCATCGGTGCTCATTGGCCAGGGTCCTGTACGGTCGACTGGTGGGATACGGCGTTCAGCGGCAGTACCAGGCGCGCCAAAGCACCCCCGGCGGGGCTGTTCTCCAGGGTCAGCCGACCACCATGCTGCTCCACGATGCCGATTGAAATCGACAGCCCCAGGCCGGTTCCCTCGCCCTCCGGCTTGGTCGTGAAAAAGGGGTCGAATACCCTTTCGATGACCTCGGCCGGAACACCGGCCCCCTGATCCTGGACCGTGATCTCTACAGTATCCTCGTGCCGTTGCGCCGCCACCGTTACCGTGCCGTGTTCGGCCGTCGCCTGCAGCGCATTGATCAACACGTTGACCAGGGCCTGCTGCAGCAGCCCCTGATCGCCGTACAGCTGCAGTGCCGGCGCCTCACCAAGGCGCACGGCGATATGACGCTGTTCGGCCATGCGTGCGACCAGCGCAGCACATCCCTGCAGCCATGCAAGCAGTTCGAATGCGGCGACGTGCGCAGGTCCCTGCCGGGCAAAACCCAAAAGCCCGTCGATGATATTGGAGGCCCTCTCGGCCTCGCCCCGGATATTGCGCAGATCCGTCTGCAGTTGCGATTCATCCCCGGGCAGACCACGCTGCGCCAGCTTGGTCAGCGAGAAGATGTTCGCCAGCGGGTTTCGCAGCTCGTGTGCGATGCCTGCGGCGAGTTGCCCGATCGAAGTCAGCTTTGCGTTCTGCAACATCGCGCGCTGCGTCTGGCTGCGCTCATTTTCGAGATCATCGAGCGCGTCTGCCATACGGTTGAAGGCGACGTGCGCGTCGCGCAGCTCCGGTGCCCCCGTCGGCACCAGACGGGCCTGGCGTCCACCCTGTGCAAACTGCGACAGGCGTCTGGACAGAACGCTCACCGGCCGGGTCACCTGTCGGGCTGCGATCTCGGCCAACAACAGGCCGACGCCAAGGGCGAGCAGGCAAACGGCCCACACCACGTAGTTGGCATGCCAGAAAGGCGTCGAATCGGCCGCACTGTGCAGACGGTAGGCGAAAAGCCAGTTGATCAACCTGTCAGGGTACGGGGAATACTGGCGGAAATACCAGGTCGTGCCGTTACCATCCTCGTACATCTGTCCCATGATCGAACCACTGTCTTCGAGCAGTCGCGGCTCGATGTCTTCGAGCCGTTCCCGCGGCCCGTCCGAGCTGAATACGGTCTTGGGATCGTCTGCGTAGAGGATCCTTCCGTTGCGGTCGGGATCGTCCGGGTTGATCTCGGCGACCAGCAGCGACGCCCCGCGAGGGCGTGCGCTCACATCCAGGGTGCGATCCATCGGCTCCAGCGGCGGGCCGATCAGCAGGTAACCCACCACCTCGCCTTTGAACCGCAACGGCAGTGTCGTGTTGAGGACAGCGTCGAGTGCCTCGAAACCCGGCGGGGATATCAGGGAGCCGACGTCGCTTGCCCGCAGGCCGTCGACCTGTTCGCGAAACCCGGGGATCTCGGCGCCGTTCTCAATGATCGGGGTGTCACCCAGATGATCGAAGACCGGCGCGACGAGCTGGCCGTCGCGGACCTTGATCAGCGTGTCACCGGCATGGCTCAGGATACGCACCGTGCCGAGGCTGCGTCGCACGCCCTGGAAGGTCTCGAAGAACCGCGTCACCCGGTCATAGGGAGCGCCGAAGTCGATCGACCCCTCATCGTGTCGCATCGCATACAGCGCCGGCAGCAGCGCCTGCACTGCCGGCACACGGGACAGCGCCTGGATGAGGTCGTGGTCGATATACAGACGCCGGTCGATCGCCGCCACAGTGCGGTCAAGCGATCCGAACAGGTCGGTGTCGACCTCTTTTGCGTACACGCGCTGACCATGCTGTATCGCCGAGCCAACCAGCAGCACCATGGGCAACGCAACGGCCAGCGAGACCCAGAACAGAACCCGGTACTTTAGGGGCAGACGATGGAACATGGCTGGATGTTAGCAGACGACCCGGACCCCGCATGGCCCACTAGCCGCCGCCACGGTGAAAGCCCCGCTCGAACCGCCGCGAAAATTCCTCGGCCAGCGCCAGCGAGGTACACAACAGCACGATCTCGACCCGTAGTACCGGGATGCGCAAAGCCCCCAGTGCGCGCACCGACTGCGCCTGCGTGGCGATCGACGCGACCGGCAACCCTGCCCGATCACTGACCTGCCAGACATCGGGGCCACCGCTGACCGTCCAGTCGCGCATTGCCGCCGGCAGCACCTGGGCAAACTCGCTCAGCGAATATCCCATCTCGCGCACGAAACGGGCGCCCTCACCTCCATTCACCCGCCGGCCACCGGTGGCCACACGGCGATCACGTCGCCTTCCGCCAGCACCGCGTGATTGCGTTCCTCCTGGTGCAGGAAGACACCGTTGCGCAGCACCAGATGCGCCTTTTCGCGCGGCACGTGGTAAAGGTCGAGCAAGGCATGGGCGGTGGCACCGGACGCCACCTCTGCCACGACCCTGTGGCGATCGGCGTCAGGCGGCAGGTACTGCATCAGCGAGGCATAGAGCTCGAGCTGGACACGCATCGCGATTAGATCACCTGGGTGGTCGCCATGTACGCCTCCATCAGGCGGGTCGGATCGCGCAGCAGCCGGTTCTTCCATTCACCCAATGCCGTGCGTCTCTGGATCAGGCCACGCAGTACCCCGACATGCTGGATCAGGCCGACCGCGTTCGCTCCGATCAGCCGGTCGCCGTCAAACTGCAGCGACAGGTAGCGGTAGTCGTCAGGGGAGCTCAGCTGCGCATGGTCGCCACCCTCGACACCTTCCCAGCGCCCGAACGAACACGACAGCAGGCCGAGTGTGTCGAGCACGTTCATGTTGACCGAGCCCTCGTAGGCCGCTTCACGCCCGCTCATGTTCACCGCCGCGAGATGGCCGTGGTCGGTCGCGGTTGGCTGGATCGCGTGCACCGCATACTCACCGGTACAGAAATCCAGACCCTGTGCGACGTCACCCGCCGCGTAAACACCGTCGACACTGGTGCGGAAATGCCGATCAATCAGCACTCCCTGCCCGACCTTCACGCCACTGCCGTCGAGAAAACTCACGTTGGGCCGCACCCCGGTCGCGGTGATCACCAGGTCGGCTTCGACCAGGACGCCATCGGCCAGACGCACGCCAGCGGGCTCGATGGCATCGACGCGCGCCCCGGTATGCACGGTCACGCCGTGCGATTCGCACCAGCGCTTGAGCATTCCCCCGGCCTCCGCCCCCATCATGCGCGGCACCATGCGTTCACCCTGCTCGATCACGGTCAACCGGACGCCGCGCATCGCCAGCGCCTCCAGGATGATGCTGCCGATGAACCCCGCGCCGATCAGCGCGACCCGGCTGTCGCGCGCCGCACGCGCCGCAATCGCGCGGGCGTCCGCGAGCGTCCAGCAACTCGAAACATTGGTTCCGTCCATACCCGGGATCGGTGGACGGGCCGGCGTGGAACCGGTGGCGATCAACAGCCGGTCGTAGTCGATGGTGCCACCGTCCTGCAGCGTGACGCGCCCGGCGTCGGGTTCCACTTTGCCGACCCTGGCGTGCCTGACATCGATATCCAATGCAGTGAAATGATCCGCGCGGTCGCGCAGGTGTGTACCCTGCTCGTCGATGCGCTCCATCAACAGATAAGGAATCGCCATGCGCGAGTATGGCGGCTCCGGCTCGTCGCCGACGATCGTGATCGAAGCGCCCGGGTCGAGCTTGCGCAGTGTCTCGGCGGCACTCACGCCGGCCGGACCTGCCCCAATGATCAGGTACTGCATGGGCAGCGTCTCCGAATCAGAAAGAAGACGACCGCCGCAGCCGTTGCCGACGCGGCAGTCGCGATAGCGCCGTCAGATGCCGAAGCGGGCGCGTGTCTCGGCGGTGATCTGGCCATCAGCGGACCAGCCCCGCAGCGCGTAATACTCCGGCAGCATCTCACCCAGATCGTTGACCCGGCCCTTCGCCGGACCGACGTTGGCCGCATCCTTGAGCAGGCGCTTCGGCAGGGTGTCCTGGTCGGCAGTCATGCCCGCACGCATGTTGAAGTCGCGCTCGAGATTCCAGATGCGTTCGCCGACCTCCAACATCCGATCGACGCTCCAGTCACCCTCACAGGCGGCTGCAACCTGTGGCGCTATGTCCTCCATGCTCCAGGCGAACGTGGTGAAGACGCAAAGGCCGGCGGAATCGACGGCCGCAGTCGCATCCTGGAATGCCTTGACCAGCCCCGCCTTGCCGTCGGTGACCAGCGGATCGGTCTTGACCGGGACACCCAGCACCTCCGAGGCCACCGTGTAGCCACGCAGGTGACAGGCGCCCCGGTTCGAGGTCGCGTAGGCCAGCCCCATGCCCTGGATCGCTCTGGGGTCATAGGCCGGAAACTCCTGAGCCTTAACTGTCATCGAAAGTTCCGGCATGCCGTATTTCTCGCACAGGCGCTTCGATCCCATTCCCAGGTCCCTGCCGAAGCCCTCGCCCTTCGCGGTCAGCTCCGCCATCTGCACCAGCGCATCGGCCCTGCCGAACGACAGGTCGATGCCGCCGGTGTGCTCGGTGGTGATCGCGCCGGCCTGGAACAACTCCATCGCCGCGGCCACCGTGGCACCGAACGAGATCGGGTCGAAGCCGTCTTCATTGCAGAGGAAATTGACGTAGGTGATCGCATCCAGGTCGTCGATCCCGGTATCCGAACCCAGGGCCCAGGCGGCTTCGTATTCCAGGCCACCGGAATTGCCCCAGTACTCGGGCTTGTTCTGTACGCTGAAGTGGCCCTTCTCCACCGTCGATATGCGTCCGCACGCGATCGTGCAGCCGAAGCAGCCGGCATTGGTGGTCAGGTTCGGCTTGCCGTCACCGGGACGCGGTTCGGCCATCGCCTCGGCCGAGATATTCTGTGCCCCTTCGAACTGCACCTCGCGCATGTTGCGCGTCGGCATCGCCGCCATGCCGTTGATCACATTCATCAGCACCTGGGTACCGAAGGTCGGCAGACCCTGGCCGGTCACCGCGTTGTCCGCGAGGACTTTCTTGCCGGCGTTGACCGCGTCCATGAAACCTTTCGGGTCCTTGATGTTGCCCACACCGAGGGTACCGCGCACTGCGACCGCCTTGAGGTTCTTGGACGCCATCACGGTACCGACACCGGAACGTCCGGCGGCGCGGTGCAGATCGTTCACCACGGCCGCATACAGGCAGCCCGCCTCTGCGGACCGACCGACGCAGGCGATGCGCAGCAGCGGATCCTGATGCTTCTTGTGCAGGATCTCGTCCGCCTCCCACACCGACTTGCCCCAGATGTCGTCAGCCGGGCGCAGCTCGGCACTGTTGTCTTCGACGTACAGGTACACCGGTTGTGGCGCCTTGCCTTCGAAAATGATCATGTCCCAACCGGCATTCTTGATCTCGGCGCCGATGAAGCCACCCGAGTTCGAGCATGCCACCAGGCCGGTCAATGGACTCTTGGTGACCACCGAATAGCGCCCGCCGGTCGAGGCCATGGTCCCGGTCAGCGGGCCTGTGGTCATGATCAGCTTGTTGTCGGGACCAAGTGCATCACACTTCGGGTCGATCTCTTCGGCGAGATACTTGGTCGCCAGCCCGCGCTGACCGAGGTAGTCGTTTGCCCAAGCCATGTTGAGTGCTTCGGCGGTGCACGTACCGTTGCTCAGGTCGACGCGCAGGATCTTTCTTGTCCAGGCCATGTCTGTTCTCCCCCTCAGGCCGTGCCGGCCAGGCTTTGTTCGGCGTAGGCGCGCATCTTGTCCAGACCGGTCCAGTCGGCGTCCACATAGGTGATCGCCGCCGTCGGACAGG
>JAGRHB010000428.1 GCA_020445245.1 Gammaproteobacteria bacterium | reverse complement strand
GGTATCCATAACATGTGGTACCACATGTTCGACCTGGCCTATGACTACGCCCGCGGCGAGGGCATGAAGCACTACGTCGAGAAGGTCCAGGAGCCGGAATTTGCTGCACGTGACAAGGGCTACACCTTCGTGTCGCATCAGCAGGAGGTCGGTGTCGGCTATTTCGATGACGTCACCACGGTCATCCAGGGTGGCGCCTCGTCGGTGACGGCACTCACCGGCTCGACTGAAGAGGAGCAGTTCGGCTAGGCATCGCGCCGGCCCGTCGCGCTGACCCGGGGGCGTCCTGTGCCCGGGTTCGCGGCGGGCCGGGCGAGTCGTGCGGACAAGGGGCTGGAAGGATCGCCGTGTCGAAGTGTCTTGAGCAATCGGGCGTCACCGTCCTGGCCCGTCATGAGGATGGTGTTCCGGGGGCCGAACATCCATCATTGAGCCTGCGATCGGAGATATTGGCAGGCCACAACCGGATGACGGAACTCAACGCGCGCCGCATTGCCGCGACCATCCTCGACGGCTTCAATCGTCACTACCGGATCTTCCTCGAGATCACCGGGCAGGCGAGGCAACGCTTCGAGGCATGCGACTGGCGTGGACAGCGTCAGGCAGCGAGTGATCGCATCAATCTCTATACGCAGCGGGTCAGCGAGGCCACCGAACGTCTGAAGGCCGAGTTCGCGCTCGACAGCGACGTCGATGAAGACCTGTGGCGTGAGGTCAAGCTGCGCTATATCGGCTTGCTTTACGAACACAAGCAGCCTGAACTCGCGGAGACCTTCTACAACTCCGTGTTCACCTGGCTGTTCCACCGTCGCTACTACAACAACGACAACATCTTTGTGCGTCCCGGGCTGTCGACCGAGTACCTGGACGACGATGATCCGGTATACGACAGCTATTATCCGACGCGGCACGGCCTCACCCGTTCAGTGCGCGCCATCCTGCAGGCCATCCCACTCAGCCTGCCGTTCGAGGATCTCAACCGCGACGTTCGGCGACTGGTCCGGCACATCAAGATGCGCGGTATGCCGGGGCTGGAGCTGCGCCGGCACTTCCATCTGCAGGTGCTGCGTGCGCCGTTCTATCGCAACAAAGCCGCGTATATCGTCGGCCGCGCGATCAATGGCGCCGAGGTCATTCCGTTCGTGATCCCGATTCTGAACAACGAGAAGGGCGGCGTTTACGTCGATACCCTGTTGATGGACGGCGACGACATCGCCAATCTGTTCAGTTTCGCGCGCGCCTATTTCATGGTCGAGACCGGAACCCCGGCCGCGGTGGTACATTTCCTAAACCGTATGCTGCCGACCAAGACCAAGGCGGATCTGTATACATCGATCGGGCTGCAGAAGCAGGGCAAGAGCGAGTTCTACCGCGGCTTTCTGCACCACCTCGCGCATTCCAACGACAAGCTGGAGATTGCTCCCGGCGTCAAGGGCATGGTCATGACGGTGTTCACCATGCCGTCATACCCCTATGTGTTCAAGGTCATCAACGACTACTTCCGGCCGCCAAAGGAAGTGAACCGCGAGATCGTCAAGCGCAAATACCAGATCGTGAAGATGCACGACCGGGTCGGGCGCATGGCCGATACGCTCGAATATTCGTACGCCGCGTTTCCCATTGCGCGCATCACCGACGCGCTGATGGCGGAGCTGAAGGACAAATGCGGCAAGAGCCTGGAGATCGAGGGCGACAAAGTGATCGTGCGCCACCTCTATATCGAGCGTCGCCTGGATCCGCTGAATCTGTATTTCCAGACAGCGACGAAGGAACAGAAGGAAGATGCCGTGATCGGTTTCGGCAATGCGGTCAAGGAGATGGCCGAGGCGAACATTTTCGCCGGTGATCTCCTCTACAAGAACTTCGGGGTGACGCGGCACGGGCGGGTGATCTTTTACGACTACGATGAGATCGAGTTCATGACAGACATGAATTTCCGACACATCCCCGAGCCGCGCACCCCGGAAGACGAACTGGCAGCCGAGCCCTGGTACTCGGTTGCACCGAACGACGTCTTTCCCGAGGAATTCGCCAGTTTTCTGCTGATCGACCCG
>JAGRHB010000427.1 GCA_020445245.1 Gammaproteobacteria bacterium | reverse complement strand
GGCCAGCTCGCGGGTGGTCAGGTACTCGGTCTCTTGTGGCGCCATGGGCTGGGGAAATCTCGCTGCAATCGAATGGATGATTTTGCCTGATATCCGCTGCCAGTCTACATGGCGCTGCGTCACGGCGCGCGCCGCCGGTCAGCGCACTGCGTACAGGGTCCCGTCGACCTGGAACGGCTCGTCACCCTGGTTGTTGACGCGGATGAACAGATTCCTGGGTCCGAAGATATCGAAGCATGCGCGGTAGTTCAGGATACCCTGCGGGCCGATCTGGCCACCGCCGACATCGAACGTGACCTGATCGACCGATCCCGCCGGACCGAACATCTCCTGGATCGCAAACGCCGTTCCGGCCGCCCCGACGAAGTGCAGCGTCAGACGGTACTCGGTGTACCCGGTCAGGTTGAGGCCGCCCAGCGGCCCCATCGCGCTGCTCTGCGGCTCCACCTCCCTGGCCTCGAACAGCGTGACCAGGTACGGTTTTGCGGCGACACCGACGTTCAGCGTGTCGTTGACGACCCTGACCGCGACGGCCTTGCCCTTCTTCGTCTTCTTTACTTTCATACGATGCTCCGTTTTCAAACCGCACATTTTCGGGGCGCTGCCGTGCCTCTGCGCACGGCAGCGGACCCTTTGTGGTGCCGACCTGCCGGCCATCACCCATCTGTCAGCGACAGAGCAAGATCGAGACCAGCCCGGCCGGTTCGGCACCAGGATCAGGCAAGGTCGTACAACCGCGGCAGCAGCCACGAGAAAGCCGCCCACATGATCAGGGTAAGCGGCAGACCGACGCGCAGGAAATCGCCGAAACGATAGCCGCCGGCACTCATCACCAGCAGGTTGGTCTTGTAGGCGATAGGCGTCGCGTAGCTCATATTGGCACCGAACAGCACCGCCAGCACGAACGGCTCTTCGGCCAGCCCGAGCTGGCGTGCAATGCCGATCGCGATCGGCGTGCCGATCAGGGCGGCGGCGTTGTTCGACACGATGTTGGTCATCAGCGCCATCAGCAGTATCAGGCCGCTGAGCAGCCAGGCCGGTGACGTGCCGGCAGTGGCCGCCACGAACAACTGGGCGAGGTAATCCGCCGCACCTGTCTTCAGCAGCGCCGCACCCAGCGCGAGGCTGGCAACAACGATCAGGATCACCTGGGTATTGAGCGCCCGCGCGGCATCGCGCCAACTCAGGCAGGAGGTGGCCAGCATCAGCAAGACCCCGGCAAGCGCACTGATCACGATCGGCAGCACCCCGAAGGCCGCGGTAAAGACGATCGCCGCCATGATGCCAAGTGCGATCGGCGCGCGCCGCGTGCTCGGCAGATCCGCGGTGGCATCCAGCACCAATACATCACCGCGCCGCTTAACCTCGGCGATCTGCTCGCGCGGACCCTGCACCAGCACCACGTCACCGACACGCAGCCTCACCTCGTGGACGCCGGCGCGCATCGCCTGCATCTGCCAGCCGGCACGGTGCAGGGCCAGGGTCAACAACTGGTAGCGTTCCGCGAAACGCGACGCCGACAGGCTGGTACCCTCCAGCGAGGAACCCTGGATCACCACCACCTCGGCCAGCTGCTGGTCGTCCGCGTGCAGTGGATTGTCCTCGTCCACCGGACTGTCACCCGAATACAGCGCCGCGCCCAGCGCGCGTTCGTATTCCTTGAGGTTTTCCGCGGTATCGCTGAGCAGCAGACGGTCGCCGGCGTGCAGCGTGGCATCCGGCAGCGGCAACAGATAGGTCTGCTCGCCACGCAGCACACGCGACACCTTCATCTCACCACCGGCCGCGTCCACCGCCTCGGCCAGCGTCCTGCCGTCGGCGAAACTGTCGGCACCGATCTCCAGTTGCGCAGCAAACACGCGTGGTGCGGCGTCGCCCAGATCTGTCTGACGTACCGGCAGTAGGCGCGGCGCCAGCAGCCACAGGTACAGCATCGCGATACCGCCGGCGACCGCCACCGGCACGAAGAAATCGAACATCCCCAGCTGTCGCATCCCGAGATCGCTCGCCACGCTGACCACCAGCAGGTT
>JAGRHB010000426.1 GCA_020445245.1 Gammaproteobacteria bacterium | reverse complement strand
TCGAGATCGATCCCTCGCCGTGGGTCGTGCAGGTCTATGTGCAGGACGAGACGGATCTGCGCACGACCAGTGCAGCGCTGCGCGACTATGTCCGCCCCGAACTACGCGACAGCACGCTGACCCGGCACTGGCTCGCGGTGATGGAGGAACATCTTTCTGCAACAGCACGCCCCGGCGGGGTGTTCGACGACAGCGTCGTGACCCACTGGCGTTGGGGCGGCAAGCTACGCCGCACGCGCCTCGTGATCTACCGGCGTTTCCGGCGCGAGGAACAACCCCTGCGCGACTCGCTGGAGCAGCTGCGCGACCAGGTCGGACGCCTGCGCGCCTCACTGGATGCCGCTGGGGTGTCATCCCGTGTCGCCGATGGCGAGCATGTCTACGACTGGCTGCTGCACTGGTTCAACCCCCGGCCGGGTATCTGCGACGGCGACAGCACGCGCCTGGCCGAAATCGCACCCTACCCCGGTGACCGGGACCTGCCGTTCGGGCGCGACTTCGCCGAGCTGCTGACGTTGTCGGTACCCCGGTCCGACACCGACGCGAACCTGTGGCGCCTCGATGGCATGCCACACACCGTCGTGTCGGTGCAGGGGCTGCGCCGGGCACCCGAGATCGGCGCCCTGACCGCCGAGCGCACGGTTGGCGACCAGGTCTATGCGGTGTTCGACCGCCTGCCGGTGGGCACCGTGATGGCAATGACGATGGTGTGCCGGCCGCAGGACCTGTTGCGCGCGCACGTCGCCAACGTCAAGCGCGCCTCGGTCGGTGATGGTGCCGAGGCGGTGCTTGCGCACGAGAACGCCTCGCAGGTCGAGCTGCAGATGGCCCGCGGCGACCGCCTGGTGCCGACCTACCTGAGCTTCTACGTGCGTGCCGGAGACGACACCGCACTGCGTCGCCAGGTCAACCATGTCGAGAGCCTGCTGCTGCAGAACGGCCTGCAGACGGTCGGGCGGGAATCGGAGTTCCTGGCCTGTGACGCCTGGCTGCGCAACCTGCCGATGAACTACGACCCGGCACTCGACCGCAGCCACCGGCGCTCAAGGCTGATGTTCGGGACCCACCTGACCAGCCTGCTGCCGGTGTATGGGCGTTCCCGCGGTACCGGTCATCCCGGGCAGCTGTTCTGGAACCGCGGCGGCGAGCCACTGAGCTTCGACCCGCTTCACAAGGACGACCGCAAGAAGAACGGTCACATGCTGATCGTCGGGCCGACCGGTGCCGGCAAGTCTGCCACGTTGGTCTACTTGATCATGCAGGCACTGGCCGTGTGGCGGCCGCGCGTCTACCTGATCGAGGCCGGCAACAGCTTCGGCCTGATGTGCGACTACCTGCGCAGCCATGACGTGTCCGTGCACAGCGTGGCGATGCAGCCCAACGCCGACGTCAGCCTGCCGCCGTTTGCCGGCGCCCTGTCGCTGCTGGAGACCGATCCGCCGCTAGCCAGCATCGACCTGGAGGCCGTCGATGCCACCACGTCCGACGACGATGATCCGGCCGATGACCTCGACGATGCCCGCGACCTGCTTGGCGAGATGGAGATCGCCGCACGGATCATGATCACCGGTGGTGATGCACGCGAGGACGCCCGGATGTCGCGCGCAGATCGCCTGGTGATCCGCCGTGCGATCCTCAAGGCCGCTGGTCAGGTACGCGCCGCTGGGCGTGACCAGGTGCTGACCGAAGACGTGGCCGCGGCGCTGCGCCAGGCCGGCCAGGACGAATCGCTGGATCCACGTAGGCGCGAGCGCGCCGTGGACATGGGCGATGCACTGCTGCTGTTCTGCTCCGGGGTCGCCGGGCACTTCTTCAACCGTGAGGGAAGCCGCTGGCCGGACGTCGGCGTGACCCACCTGGACATGGGCATCCTGCAACGCGAAGGCTACGAGGACCAGCTGACCGTCGCCTATATCGCGCTGATGAATCACATCAACAGCGTGGTCGAGGCGCGCCAGCACGACGCCCGCCCGACGCTGGTGATCACCGACGAAGGCCACATCATCACGACCAACCCCTTGCTGGCCCGTTACGTGGTCAAGATCACCAAGATGTGGCGCAAAC
>JAGRHB010000425.1 GCA_020445245.1 Gammaproteobacteria bacterium | reverse complement strand
CCGCCGCACAGCCCGCGATCGGAAGACACGATGATGTAACCGACGCGTTTGACCGCCCGCGCATTCATGAATGGATGCTTGTACTCCGGGTTGGCCAGGGCGACATGGCCGATGACCTGCCGCATTTTTTCCGCATAAGGGCGGGTCGCCGCCATGCGGTCCTGCGCCTTGCGCATCTTCGAGGCAGCGACCATCTCCATCGCACTCGTGATCTTCTGAGTGCTCTTGATGGAGGCAATCTTGGTGCGGATTTCTTTAGCGCCTGCCATGTTTAACCTTCGTATCGTGTTTGATAACCACCGAAGGCCCCGAAGAACACCTCGCGTTGTGTCGCCAGGCCTTCGGGATCTTCGTGGTCACTTGCGTTTACCAGCTGTGGTTCGCCTTGAAGTCCTTCAGCGCATTGTGGAATGCGCCTTCCAGTTCCTCGTTCCAGCCAGCCTCGGCGTTGATCCTGGCAACCAGGTCAGCCTGGTGGGCGGCCATGTAGCTGTGCAGTGACGACTCGAACGACACCACCTTGTTGACGTCGACATCGTCGAGGTAACCCTCGTTGGCAGCGAACAGTGAGATCGCCATGTCGCAGATCGACAGCGGGCTGTACTGTGGCTGTTTCATCAGCTCGGTGACACGCTGACCGCGTTCGAGCTGTTTGCGGGTGGCCTCGTCGAGGTCCGACGCAAACTGCGAGAAGGCTGCCAGTTCACGGTACTGGGCGAGGGCAAGGCGCACACCGCCGCCGAGCTTCTTGATGATCTTGGTCTGGGCTGCACCGCCTACGCGCGATACCGACAGGCCGGCGTTGATCGCAGGCCGCAGGCCGGCCGCGAACAGATCCGACTCCAGGAAGATCTGACCGTCGGTGATGGAAATCACGTTGGTCGGCACGAATGCCGAGACGTCACCGGCCTGGGTCTCGATGATTGGCAGTGCCGTCAGCGAACCGGTCTGGCCCTTGACTTCGCCATTGGTAAACTTCTCGACGTAGTCGGCATTGACGCGCGCGGCACGCTCGAGCAGACGCGAGTGTAGGTAGAAAACGTCGCCCGGATAGGCCTCGCGGCCCGGCGGGCGGCGCAGCAGCAGCGATACCTGGCGGTATGCCCATGCCTGCTTGGTCAGGTCGTCATAAATGATCAGCGCATCCTGGCCGCGGTCGCGGAAGTATTCACCCATCGTGCAGCCGGAGTAGGGTGCGATGAACTGCATCGCCGCCGACTCGGCAGCCGGGGCAGCCACGATGATGGTGTGCTCCATCGCGTCGTGCTCTTCGAGCTTGCGCACCAGCGCAGCGATCGACGAGTTCTTCTGGCCGACGGCGACGTAGATACACTTAACGCCGGTGCCTTTCTGGTTGATGATCGCGTCGATGGCGATAGCGGTCTTGCCGGTCTGGCGGTCGCCGATGATCAGCTCACGCTGGCCGCGGCCGACGGGGACCATCGCGTCGATGGCCTTGATGCCGGTCTGTACGGGCTGGTCCACCGATTTGCGTTCGATGACGCCCGGGGCGATCTGCTCGATTGCGGCCGAGGTCTTGGCATTGATCGGGCCCTTGCCATCCATCGGCGTACCGAGAGCGTCGACCACGCGACCCAGCAGTTCGGGGCCGGTCGGCACTTCAAGTACGCGGCCGGTGCACTTGACCGCGTCGCCTTCGGAGATGTGCTTGTAGTCGCCCAGGACAACCGCGCCCACCGAATCACGCTCGAGGTTGAGCGCCAATCCGTAGGTGTTGCCGGGGAACTCCAGCATCTCGTACGACATGGCGTCGGCCAGGCCGTGGATGCGGACGATACCGTCGGTTACGGAAACCACGGTGCCTTCGTTGTGCGCTTCAGACGTGAGATCGAACTTCTCGATCTTGCTCTTGATCAGCTCGCTGATCTCGGAGGGATTCAGTTGCATGGTTGCTTTCCCAATTAGATTCCTAGTTCGTTGGCCAGCTTGCCGAGCTGCGCGGAGACGGAGCCGTCGATCACCATATCGCCGGCCCGCAGGCGGAAGCCGCCGATCAGGCCGCGGTCTTCTTCGCTGGTGATACGGATCTCGCGGCCAAGTTTGCG
>JAGRHB010000424.1 GCA_020445245.1 Gammaproteobacteria bacterium | reverse complement strand
CGAAAACATCGTCACGACTTGCGATACCTGCCGAAAGGACAGCATTCCCGGTACCGGGCTACTGCCAAAGCTCAATCAGGAGGCAACCACCGTAACGACGGAAATCCAGAACCTGGTCTCCGGCGCAACGCCCCCGACACTGACCAACCTGGACAATATTACTGCCCCCGGTGTGGCCATCACCCGCCAGGTCATCGAGGCGATTCGGGAGATGCCGGCCTCCGAGCAGAGCCTCATCATGGGCCGGCTGGTATCAGAAATCAGCACGGCCCGTACGGTAGAGAAGGCGCTGTACGCTCGCCGTTTGCTGCTTTCCGGCCGCCAGGTGCCGGAGGTCTATGCCACCGAAGTAGCCCGCGAGCACGCGGACAAGTCCATCGCCGAGCTGGACAAGGAGATCGAGAACCTGTTGTTCGAGACCCGGGTACGTAAGGAGGTGGTATCCGATACCATCGCGACCCTGCTCCAGCGAGCCGCGGCCCGTCGGCAGTCGTCCCTGAAAACGCCAGAAGTACCCACCATCGATACGCGTCCGCTGAGCAATGGCCGTGTCCAATAACGGCTTTGCCTTGCGTCGGCGCTGGTTCTTTTTACTGACCCTGCTGGCGTTCGGTCTGGCGCTGGGGGCAGGTGGAATTCTCTGGCATTCGGTAGAGACAACCTCTGTAGTCGCGGTGCAGACACGGATCGATGCCTTGAAGCCACTCCTGACTGGCATCCGGGTCTCTCTGGTCGCCTTGTTGGCCATAGGTTGGCCATGGATCGTGAATACCCTTCACCGCTGGGGACGCATCGATGACATGCAGGCCGGGAATTTGCTCACCTTACGCTGGCGTATCGTGATCTGGCTGGTTGTGATCGAACTGGTGTTGGGCCAGAACCTGCTTGGTCAGGTACTGGCTGTGCTGCAGGGGAGCGGGGCATGACCGTCGACAGCTATCTCGAACTCTTCACGACACTGTTCGGCTGGACCTTCTACGGCATTTTGTGGGATGTGCTGGTTGGCACGGGTATCGTGTTCCTGCCGTTCCTCGGTATCCTGATCGACAACTGGCGGGAACCGGCGCAAGGTGGTGAGTTTGGTACCGTCACCGGATTGTCGTTGCGGCGCATGGAGCTGGAGCTCTTCATCGCGCTATTGGTGGTGGTGCTAGCCGGTCAA
Organism: Gammaproteobacteria bacterium; assembly: GCA_020445245.1. The sequence goes on along the minus strand of JAGRHB010000424.1, from coordinate 908 downwards.
CCGGCCGCGTTGACGCCACTGAACGCGGCTTCACTCAATTACACGCCGCCCCCGACACTAATCGACCCAACACCGCCCACAGCGACCGTGGCCGCGCCGCAGAGCACCTACGGTTCCACCGGCTTCACAGGATCGCCGGCGACGGTGAACATCCCGGTGTGGTGGTATGCGGTGCTTTCGATGACCTCGGGATTCAATCACGCGGTGGTCGAAGGTCTCCCAAGTGCGGCGGATATGCGTACCTACGAACAACAGGCGCGGCTCGCGACTATTGCCGACCCACGCCTCCGCCAGGAAGTGAGCGACTTCTTCAGCCAGTGCTACATCCCGGCCCGGTCGAATTATCAGGCAGAACGGCCTGCGACCGCCGCGGTCAATGCCCTGCTGACAACATATGGCCCCGACGATCCGGACTGGATGGGATCGCATGTCTATCGAGATACGCCTGGATACTACGACACCCTGCGCGCCACCACGCAGGTCAGTGGCTGGGCCTACAATGCTGCCCGCGATACCGAATATGATCCTGCGGCCCCACCCACCTGGGGCAGGCCTTACTGCAAGCAGTGGTGGGAGGACGCCTCGATTGGCCTACGTGAAAAGATGATCAACGAAGCCGATGCTACATCGGCCGGTTTTTCAGGCCTGGTGGTTGCCATTGCACCGGCTTTGGCTAGTGAACAGCAGAACGATGCAGTCGCCAAGACCGTTTTGGCGAATGCTCCACCATCGTGGTCGAACAATGACCTCGTGGCCCACAATTCCGGCAGTACCGGGCTGCTCAATACGGTAGAGAATGTGGCCAAAGGCGGACTGGCATCGGGTGGCGTGGTGGCTGCATCGGCGTTCTTCTCGGTCACCATGACCGCTGTTCTTCAGGCACTCCCGATGGTGCAGGCCGTGCTCCT
>JAGRHB010000423.1 GCA_020445245.1 Gammaproteobacteria bacterium | reverse complement strand
GCCGCCCAGGAGGAACGCTTCTCGCGCCGCAAGCACGACGCGCGCTTCCCGCTGAACGCCCTGCGTTATTGCCTGGACGAGGCCGGCATCAGCCTGTCCCAGGTCGATCACGTCGCCTTCTACGACAAGCCGTTCCTGAAGTTCGAGCGCCTGCTCGAGACCTACCTGGCATTCGCGCCGCGCGGCTTCAAATCGTTTCGCATGGCGATGCCGCTGTGGCTGCGCGAGAAGCTGTTTCAGAAGGACCTGCTGGCCAAGGAGCTCAAGGCTATCGAACCGGGCGTGGACTGGCTTGAGCGCCTGCTGTTTTCGGAACACCACCTGAGCCACGCGGCCAGCGCGTTCTTCGCCTCGCCGTTCGACGAGGCGCTTGTCTTGACGATGGACGGCGTCGGCGAATGGGCCAGCACCTCGGCCGCAATCGGCCGCGGCAACAGCCTGGAGATCTTCCAGGAAATCCACTTCCCACATTCACTCGGCCTGCTGTATTCGGCATTCACCTACTATCTCGGGTTCAAGGTCAACTCGGGCGAGTACAAGGTGATGGGACTGGCCCCCTACGGCGAGCCGAAGTATGCGCAGACGATCCTCGACCACCTGATCGACCTCAAGCCCGATGGCTCGTTCCATCTGGACCAACGCTACTTCGACTATTGCACCGGCCTGCACATGACCGGCGCGAGATTCGACGCCCTGTTCGGTGCGCCGCCCCGCCAGCCTGAAGACCCACTGACCCAGCGCCACATGGACCTGGCGGCCTCGGTACAGGCAGTCACGGAAGAGGCTGTGCTGAGAATGACTCGTGCGCTGCGCGCGCAGACGGGCATGAAAAACCTGTGTCTGGCCGGCGGCGTGGCGCTCAACTGCGTCGCCAACGGCAAGGTGCTGCGCGACGGGGCCTTCGAGCATATCTGGGTACAACCGGCCGCCGGCGATGCCGGTGGCGCGCTCGGCGCCGCACTGGCCGCCCAGCATCTGACCCTGGATCAGCCGCGCGCACGCAGCGACGGCCGCGACAGTATGCGCGGCTCCTACCTCGGCCCGGTCTTCGCCCAGGCGGACATCGAACAGCGTCTGGCTGCCGCAGGCGCCCGCTTCGAGGTGCTGGACGAGGCCGCCTTGATCGATACCACCGCCGGGCTGCTCGCCAGCGAACACGTGGTCGGCTGGTTCCAGGGTCGCATGGAATTTGGTCCGCGCGCACTTGGTGGCCGCTCGATCCTCGGCGACCCGCGCTCGCCACGGATGCAATCGGTGCTCAACCTCAAGATCAAGTATCGCGAATCGTTCCGGCCGTTTGCGCCGTCGGTGTTGCGCGAACACGTCGCAGACTGGTTCGAGTTGGAAGATGACAGCCCCTATATGCTGATGGTGGCCGATGTCGCGGCGTCGCGGCGGCTCGAGCCAGCCGATGCGGACAGCACCCTGTTCGGCATCGACAAGCTCAAGGTGCCGCGCTCGACGATCCCGGCGGTCACCCACGTCGACCACTCGGCGCGCATCCAGACCGTGCACGCGGACACCAACCCGCGCTACCACGCGCTGATATCGAGCTTCCACGAAAAGACCGGCTGCCCGGTGCTGATCAACACCAGCTTCAACGTGCGTGGCGAACCCATCGTGTGTATGCCGGAGGACGCCTTCCGCTGTTTCATGGGCACCGGGATGGATGCCCTGGTGATTGGCAATTGCCTGCTATTGAAGGAGAATCAAGACGCTGGTTTGAAGCTTGATTACAAGAACGCCTTCGAACTGGACTGAGTAAGGGGCGAGACAATACGGCGTGTACGGCAACCCCCGGATCATCGGAACGTTCAACCCGTCGACCACCCAGTGCTGCATGTATCGTGCGGCGTTTCCAGGCCAGGCAGATCCATGAGTCCCAAGAAATTCTTTCGCTTCCTCCGCCATGCGCCGACATTGCTGGGCGAACTTTCCGAGCTGAAGAAGCAGGCCCGTGCCTCGTCGCATGTCCTGCCTTTCGGCAAGTTCAATCCCTACCCGCATGAGAAGAAACAGCAGGCGGGTACCGCAAAAGGCCACTACTTCCATCAGGACCTGCTGGTGGCGCGGCGCATCCATGAGCGCCA
>JAGRHB010000422.1 GCA_020445245.1 Gammaproteobacteria bacterium | reverse complement strand
TGTCGATCTGTTTGCGGATCACGAAAAGTTTGCGCTCGAACGCCTGTTGATCGGCACAGTCGTTGTCGCAACCGACGAACACCTGGCGGATCACCGGTTCGGTCGGCAGCACGCTGTACCCCAGGCCGCTGTTGTCGACCGGGACATCGCGCCACCCGAGGACCTTCTGGCCTTCTGCGACCACGTATTCCTCAACCACCTTCTGCGCCTCCGCGCGCGCACCGGCGTTACGCGGAAGAAACAACATACCGACGGCATACCGCCCCGTCTCAGGCAGTTCGAACCCCACCACGGCACGGAAAAACTCGTCCGGAAGCTGCAGCAGCAGGCCGGCGCCGTCACCGGCGCGCGGGTCCGCACCCACGGCGCCGCGATGATGCAGGCGCTCGAGGATCGTCAAACCCTGACGAATGATCTCGTGGCGTCTCTCGCCCTTGATATGCGCGACAAAACCGACGCCACAGGCGTCATGTTCGTGTGCCGGGTCGTACAGTCCCTGTTTCGGCGGCAATGCACCGTAACTCATCGCATACCTCTTCTTTTCTCTACTCAGGTCAGTCCAGTCCGGCCACGATCGCGTGGTGGCCAGGCCGCAGGTGGCAACGGAACCGGCAGGGACACACTGCAACGCAGATCCCGCACTGTTGCCGCAGCATCCCGGCATGGGCCGGGGCCCCGACCGCTGGCGCGGGGCCGCGCGGCCAAACTGCCGCTACCGCCCCGGCGGTGAGCCGGACAGACTAGGATAATAGAATCAGAATATTCGAACCACCATTTTGCCGGCCGCAACCACCACCACCCGCAAGGCCAGGCACAAGATACTGTTTTTACATTGCTTTTTGGATGGATTCGAACGTGCGCAGCCACACACCTGAGCGCTCCAGATGCTTGGGAAGGTGTTCGCGCGCGGCGATCGCCGCCGCCCGATCGGGGTAATCACCCGCCACCAGCGAGTACCAGGGCGCACCGTTGAGCATCCTTTCAAACACCGCGTAGGGCGCCGCCACGGCGTTGTCGCGGATGAATTTCTCGATCGCGGCCCGGTCGCGTGCACCCACCAGTTGCAGCGTGTAATGGGAGGGGTCGCGGCCGGTCAGCCAGTCCGCGCCCTCGTTCGCGTCCGTGCGCCGTGGCTCGACCGGTGCAGGCGGGCGGTTCGATGGCGCGGCAGACGACGCAGCCGCAGACCTGTCCGCGGACTTCACCGGTGCTGCCACACGCTCCTCGACCGGGGCCGGCGTTTTTTCGGCAATGACGGCCGCATCACCGGGTGTCGCCGAACTTGCTTCGACCACGACAGGTACCGGAGCCGCCCGCACAGGCTGCGACTCCGCCTGCGGCCTGACCGATGGCGGCTTCCCGGGGGCGGTGGCGGGCGGTGGCGTCGCAACCGCACTCGCGGTCACCGCCGGAGGGCTCGGTGCATTCGAGGGCCTCTGCATCGACTCAGGCTTGGGTGCTGACTCAGGCGCTGGCGCCGACTTCAGCGTTGACACTGGCTCCGCAACAGCAGTGGCCGGCGGCCGAGCGGCCTCAGCGGCGCTGATCGCGTCGCGCATCACCGCCTCCAGCGGGTCGGGCCCGGCGGGATCAGGGGCCCGTGGAACCAAATCGGTGTCTAAGGGTGAAGCCGTTGTCGATTCGCCTTCAATGACCGGCGGTGGTGCCGGCATCGCAGTATTGTCAGCGCGACCCGGACCCGACTCTGGCAATGGCACCCGGGCGACGGCGACCGTTTCCGGGTCTGCGGGCGTAACCGCGGGCTGTTCAATGAGTCCCTTGGAGTCTGTGACGCCAGCCTCTGTGGGCAGCTTGTCCTGCGGCATCCCGGACGTCGGTTCGAACAGTGCGTTGATCTGGTCCTGAAACGCGAGCACGGCGATCAACAGGCCCAACACCGCTGCGCCCGCGGCCCATGGCAGCAGAAGCGGTCGGTGCGTCTGCGGGACGACGGATGCCGACGATGCTGCACCCGTCCTACGCGCGGACGTGGGCGCCAATACCTCGTTGAGTGCCTCCAGCAAAGGCCCCGGCAGCCCGCGAGCAGCCCGATGCAGCGCGGCAGCCATGTCGTCGGTGATGCGCGCGGCATCG
>JAGRHB010000421.1 GCA_020445245.1 Gammaproteobacteria bacterium | reverse complement strand
TACCTGCGTGGCCTGGCTGGCAAGGCCGCGCGCATCAAGGAAAAGATCAAGTCTTCTTCCTCGTCCTGACCTGAGGTCAGCGCGCAAAAAAACCGCCGCGGCATATCGCGGCGGTTTTTTTTGCGCATTTTTTCGGCGGCCTGTGGGGCGGCTGACTATGGCACCAGCAGCATCCGCAGCTGCCGATCGATCGCGACCGCAGGCAGCGGACGGCGGTCGATCAATTCGAGGCGCGAAATGCCGTCGTCGGGCAAATCGACCCGTGACCAGTCGTCCTGGTTGAGTGCCAGCCAGCCGCGTTCGGTGAAGAAGATCCCTTTCTTCCGTTCCATGTCCAGCCCGGCCAGCAAGCGCTGCAGGTCTGCCGCGGCACAGGCTGCGTGCTGGTGGATCATCCATCCCACGCGGTGGTAGCCGTCGCCCCGGCCCTCGATCATCAACCAGTCCTGCGTACCTGCCGTCGCATCCGCCTCGGCCGTCGCACCGCTTTCGACGAGGAACGCGTGGGCCTCGGGAAAGGCCGCCTGTCGTTCGCTGCTGCGACTGATATCCAGCCAGTCCGGGTCGATTGTGCCGCGCTCGACCACGGCGACCCTGCACTTCGCCGGTGACAGCCCTGCGGCGAACTGCTCGAACGCACCAATGTCATGGTCGGTGTACAGATCGGCCTTGTTGGCGATCAGTACATCGGCGAGGTGGATCTGGTCCTGAAAGGTCGGGTGCTCAACGTGAGGGGATGACGAAAGATGGCGGGCATCCACCAGGCAGACGGTGGCACGGACATCGAGCACGTCCGCGTAGAGGGGGCCGCCGAGGGTCTGCAACACCTGCGCGGGGTGGCCCAGGCCGCTCGGCTCGATCAGGATGCGGTCGGGCCTGTGCCGGCGGATCAGGCGATTCAGCCCGGTGGTGAACGCCGGTGCGGCGACGCAGCACAGGCAGCCGCCAGTGACCTCCTGTACCACCACGTCCTGCTGTGCGAGCAATGCTCCATCGACGCCGACTTCGCCGAACTCGTTGACCAGCACGGCCCATTTCTCACCTTCCGGGTGGTTCACCAGCAGGTGGCGGATCGCTGTGGTCTTGCCGACGCCGAGGAAGCCGGTGATCAGGTTGACCGGGATCGGCTGCACGCGGGTCAGGGTTGGACCTTTTGCTGCGGCCCTTGCTGCTCCAGCTGTTGCTTCTCTGCCGCTTCGGCTTTGAAGTAATAGTCGTAGTTGCTGTGCAGGTGGCTGGTGAACTCCCAGGCTTCGTTGTACGAAAGGCCGCTGTTTTCCGGGAATATGACTTTGACGTACAGGCCGTTCTCGTTCGCCTGTGCCAGCCGGGTGAGGACCTTGTCGAGCTGGCCGCGCGATATGGGTTGATAGGTGCCTTCGCCACCCTCGCGCCAGGAGATCTGGTAAGTGCCATCCTCTTTCCAGTAACGGACCTCGATCAGATGCCGTCCGGATGAGCTTCGGGCCGGCCGTACCAGTTTGTCGTACTTGACCTTCAGGCTGTCGAAGTCGTCGGCCAGCACCAGATAACGCCGTTCGTACTCGAGGTTTTCCTGGCGCGCCTCGTCGAGGCTTTGGCGCTGCTCGGCGATGGTCCGCTGCAGCCGCTGGCTCTCCTGTTGGCTTTCACTGTACCGGTTGCGCAGTTGTTGCAGGCCCTCTTCAAGGGTGACGATGCTGCGCTGTGCCGCACTGAGCTGCAGCTGCTGATTGTCGATATTGCGCAATGCCTCGGTGAGCTGGGTCTGGCGTTTTTCGGCATCCGCCTCCAGTCGCTGGCGCAGCAGTGTCAGCTGCGCTGCCTGCTGTGCAAGATCATCACGTTCGTTGGTCAGACCGGTGATGGCGCGCAGCTGTTCGGCGATCAGGGACTCGTTATGCAGACCCTTTTCCTGCATGCGCATCATCTCCAGCTGCATCTGCTGTACGCGCTCTTCCGCGCGGTGCAGGGCGCTGGACAGGCTGTCCTTTTCCTCGCCGGTAGCACGCGCCAGCTCGGCAGCTATGCGCTCCGCTTCCATGGTGGAGCGCAGCTGGTTGATCAGTTTCTTGTTGCGCAGCAGGAGCACCACCATTGCGATCACCAAGATCA
>JAGRHB010000420.1 GCA_020445245.1 Gammaproteobacteria bacterium | reverse complement strand
GATGACGATGACCCGATGATCCCGGCCAATGCCAGGCCGAAGAAGAAAAAACAGCAGACGTCGGCCGGCGAAGATCCGCCTGGCGACAAAGGGGAATGAGGGGAGCAGCCATGTCACTGACCGCGGAGAAGCCTTATGTTTACCTTTGACAATTTTGCCCTGACCATCGTCATCGCCCTCATCGCGATGGCCTGGCTGAGTTTCTTCTCGGTCATCCTCGGCGGCTGAGCCGTTTCAGAAGAGGTCGATTTCGCCCTCGCTGACGGAGCGCTGGGTGACCGCGCCGTCGTTGAAACGCTGGAAACGCTTCCCGGCATCGCGATGATGCTGTGCCAGTTGTGCGGCGTGCGCACGGATGGATTCCGGCTCAAAGTCGCTCAGGGCATTGCGCTGGATATCGGCAAACACACTGATGTAATCCTCGATTGCCGCACTATGTTGGCGGGTCTGTTCGATCAGTTGGCTGGCGATGTCCTCGAACTGCAGTGAGACCACGCCTTCCATCACCAGGTGGTGGATCTTTTCCGAGATCTCTGCAATGTGTCGCGATTGCGCCGTGGCATGATTGTTGAGCGCATCGATTTCAGTCCACATCTCGGCGACGTTTTCCTTCGACTGGGTGGCGACGCTGAGATCGGTGTTGGCGGCCTGATCGACCGACACATTGACCGAGGCGATGGAGACCTCGATCTCGCCCAACAAGTGGCGTATCTGGGCGCTGAACTGGCTGGTGCGCTTGGCCAGGCTGCGCACCTCGTCGGCCACCACGGCGAAACCGCGCCCCGCATCACCGGCACGTGCCGCCTCGATGGCTGCGTTCAATGCCAGCAGGTCGGTCTGTGCGGTGATGGTGTTGACGTCGTTGAGCATCTGGGCGGCGGTGTCCACCTGGCTGTGCATATGCTGGAAGGTTTCGGCCATCCGGTCACTCGATGACTTCAGGTTCTGCACCGTATCGACGAAGCGATCGATCATCTGCTCCGTCGCTTCGGTGAATTTCTCGATACCGGCACTTTGCGCCTGCTGCTCGTTGCTGCTGACAAGCACCATGAGTTCCTCGACCAGTTCGCGCAACACCTCGCGTTGGCTGCCGGACTCCGCCTGCAGGCCGGTAAGGCTGCTGCTCAGTCTTGAGGTGGCATTCCGGATCACGCTCGACACCTGGTCGAGCGCTGCACGCAGCCCATGAAACTGCCGTTCGCCTTCACAGACCACCGCAGTGGAGTTGCCTTCGTATTCCTGTATCGATGCCTTGATGTCCTGGAAGCGTTGTACTTGCCGGTCGCTCCAGCGCTGGCGCGCAAGGCGGCCGTAGATCAGCGAGCCGATCATTGTCACCAGTGCGGCGACGCCCAGGGAAATGTCGACCCGCTCGGGCAGGCCCAGTGGTACGAGGCTGGCGGTCAGCAGGAGGGCAGCCGTGTAGAGTCCGAGCTCGTCGGGGCGGAATTTCATTGGGTGCTCCACGGTGGTGTCGATGTGGCATATCGGCAACCGCTGAGAGGACTTAAGTTCGCATGCGGCCGCAGACTGCACATACGAAGAGGCCCGCACGTGGCGGGCCTCGGGACGGGGCAGGCGCTCTGGTGCGCCGTCAGGCCGCCATGCTGCCACGCAGCTTTTTCATCGCTGCGGCCTCGATCTGACGGATGCGCTCGGCCGAGACGCCGTACTCCGCGGCCAGGTCATGCAGCGTCTCCTTGTTCTCGTTGAGCCAGCGGCGTTGCAGGATGTCGCGGCTGCGCGTGTCCAGCGATTCCAGTGCCGCGTACAGACCCTCGCGCTCGACATCGGTGCTGTCTGCACGCTCGAGCAGCATCGAGGGTTCGTGGCGCAGGTCCGGCAGGTAGGCCGCCGGCGCAATGCTCGGGCCGTCGTCATCGTCGCTGTCCGTACCGTCGTAGGCCAGGTCGTAATTCGACAGGCGCGACTCCATCTCGAGCACGGTCTCAGGCTTGACCCCGAGGTCCTCTGCGACCTCTTCGACCTCCTGGCGCGAAAACCAGCCCAGGCGTTTCTTGGCGCTGCGCAGGTTGAAGAACAGCTTGCGCTGTGCCTTGGTCGTCGCGACCTTGACGATGCGCCAGTTGCGCAGGATG
>JAGRHB010000419.1 GCA_020445245.1 Gammaproteobacteria bacterium | reverse complement strand
TTCGGTGCCGACCTGCCTGCATTTACCCGGATGGTGATCACCTTATCGGACTTCGTCGCCGGATGGTGGTGGGCGATCCTGGGCGCCGTCGTGGGCGCGGTGGTCTTCGCCTCCAATGTCTGGAAACGCTCGCCCAAGTTTCGCGAGACGATGGACCGCCTGTTGCTGAAGGTGCCGGTGATCGGCTCGATCATGCACAAGGCGGCGCTGGCGCGTTTCTGCCGCACCACGGCAACCATGTTCGCCGCTGGCGTACCACTGGTCGAGGCACTGCAGTCGGTCGCCGGTGCGACCGGCAGTGCGGTGTACGGGAAGGCGGTGCTGGTAATGCGTGACGATGTCGCGACCGGGCAGTCGCTGCAGCTGGCGATGCGCCAGCAGGGTCTGTTTCCGCACATGGTGATCCAGATGGTCACCATCGGTGAGGAATCGGGTGCGCTGGACGACATGCTGGCCAAGGTCGCCGATTTCTATGAAGAGGAGGTCGACAACGCGGTGGACGCGCTGAGCAGCCTGCTCGAACCGCTGATCATGGTCGTCCTCGGCACCGTCATCGGCGGCCTGGTCATCGCGTTGTACCTGCCGATCTTCCAGCTGGGCTCGGTCGTCTCCGGCAAGTAAAGCCATGCCTGAGTTCAATGCCCTGGCCGAGGTGGCGCCTTTCGGCGCGCTGCTGCTGGGGCTGGTCGTCGGCAGCTTTCTCAATGTGGTGATCCTGCGCCTGCCTCGGCGCATGCAGGCTGAACTTGCCGAGGCCTGCGCCGATCTGCGCAACGAGCAAGCGGAACCGCTGCCCAACCGCTGGTTCGGACTCGACTACCTGATCACCCCGGCCTCGACCTGCCCTCACTGCGGCCATGCGATCCGTGCCTGGGAGAACATACCGGTGCTGAGCTACCTGCTGCTGCGCGGGCGCTGCAGCAACTGCCAGACGCCTATCAGCATGCGTTATCCCCTGGTGGAGGCGGTAACCGGCCTGCTCAGCCTCGGCGTGGTAATGCATTTCGGCGCAACACCTGCCGCGTTGGCGGCGCTGGTCCTTCTGTGGGGCCTGGTCGCACTCACGGTGATCGACCTCGATGAGCAGTTGCTGCCCGATCAGCTGACTCTGCCACTGCTGTGGCTGGGCCTGCTGGTCAACATCGACGGCCTGTTCACCGATCTGAGCTCGGCGGTAATCGGTGCCGCCGCCGGTTACCTGAGCCTGTGGCTGGTGTTCCAGGTGTTTCGCCTGATAACCGGTCGCGAGGGCATGGGCTATGGCGACTTCAAGCTGCTGGCGGTATTCGGCGCCTTTCTCGGCTGGCAGATGCTGCCACTGGTGATCCTGCTGTCGTCGCTGATCGGGGCCATCGTTGGCATCGGCCTGATCGTGCTGCGTGGGCGCGACCGCCAGATCCCAATCCCGTTCGGCCCCTACCTGGCGGCCGCCGGTTTCGTCGCCCTGCTGTGGGGGGAGCAGATCAACCGCGGCTACCTGCAGCTGGCGGGCCTGGCCTGAACTTGCTGACGATCGGACTGACCGGTGGCATAGGCAGCGGCAAGACCACCGCCAGCGACGAGTTCGCACGCCTGGGCGCAGACGTCATAGATACCGACCTGCTGAGCCGCGCACTGGTCGAACCGGGACAGCCGGCACTCGCCGAGATCGTCGCCGGATTCGGGCCATCGGTGCTCGACGGCACCGGGCACCTCGACCGCGTTCGCCTGCGCGAGCGGATTTTCGCTGACCCGCAGGCGCGTCGGCAGCTCGAAGATATCCTGCACCCGAAGATCCGCGCAGCGATGCTCGAACGTGCCGCACGATCGTCGGCACCCTACGTCGTATTCGTGATCCCGCTGCTGTTCGAGACCGGCCAGCAGGCCCTTGTCGACCGCGTGCTCCTGGTCGACGTCGCGGAAGATGTACAGCGCGCCCGGGTGGCCGCACGGGACGGCCTGGACACGACGCAGATCACTCGCATCCTGCAGGCGCAGACTGACCGGGCCACGCGTCTGGCCAACGCCGCCGACGTCGTGCACAACGACGGCAGCCCCGCCGAACTGCACGAAGCAATTGCAGAACTGCATCGCAAATACCTCGATCTGGCCCGACAATAG
>JAGRHB010000041.1 GCA_020445245.1 Gammaproteobacteria bacterium | reverse complement strand
CTATTACAGCGCCTACCGCGACAACGCCCGGCAGATCCTGAAGCTGGTGGAACAGGCACAGCATCGGGTCGGCAGCGCCATTGCCGAGGACAGCGAGGCACCGGATTTTGATCGCCTGATTGCGCAATGGGCGGAAGACGGCGTCCCGGGTCGCGCACGCGTGTGGCGGCACCGTCACCCACAGGCCGCGGCGCAGCTCCGGCCAGCAATCGCGCAGCGCCTCGACACACTGGAAGAACAGTTCCGCGCGATCATGCAGACGCGGGAGACCTCACATGCAAGAAAGGTCCGCGCAGAGACGGCGTTGGGCCCGGTACGCGGCAAACTCCAGGTGCTGTTCAAAGAGCGCAATATCGAAGAACTCACCAACGCGGCCGAGCAGCTAACCCACCAGACAGGCGCCGAGGCGGGTCAGTTGCAGCTGCTTGCCACCGGCTACCTCGCCGAGCTGGGGGGTGACGCGGTGGCGGCGTTCGATCACTACGGTGCGCTGATCGAGCTGGTGCGCGAAGACCTCGACACGGGTGGTGCCGAGGAGCCGAATCCGCGACTCGAGGATGCATTGCGGCGCATGGCCGTGATCGCGATGTCGCAGCAACAGCACGAACAGGCATTGCTGATCCTGGAGACCCTGGCCGGACTGGCCCCGGCCTATGCCCCGCAGTACGCGGAATTGCTGCGCCTGTCCGGCGACGTCCAGACGTCGGCCGATATCTATACCGACTATCTCACCAAGGCACCGGGCGATCTGTCTGCGATGTTGCGTCTGGGCAGGCTGTATCAGACCATGGGCGTGGACGACGCGGCCAAGACCGCATTCAGCTACGTGCTGGAAAAAGACCCTGACAACAAGGCGGCGCTGGCGCTGCTGCAACAGAGCGAGACAGCGGCCTGAGCATGCGCAAAGTACTGGTCACCGGTGCCGACGGCTTTATCGGCTCGCATCTTTGCGAAGCCCTGGTCAAGGCCGGCTATACGGTACGCGCCTTCGTCTACTACAACAGTTTTGGCCACTGGGGCTGGCTCGACACCGCGCCGCCCGAAATCCGCGATGCACTCGAAATCTTCGCCGGCGACATACGAGATCCCCACGGTGTTCGTACCGCGATGCAGGGTTGCGATACCGTACTGCACCTCGCCGCGCTGATCGGCATCCCGTATTCCTATCACTCGCCGGACGCCTATGTGGACACGAACATCCGCGGCACCCTGAATGTGGTGCAGGCGGCGCGTGACCTCGGGGTCGCCAAGGTGGTCCACACCTCGACCAGCGAGGTCTACGGCACGGCGCGCTTCGTCCCCATCACCGAGGAACACCCGCTGCAGGGGCAGTCGCCCTACTCCGCCACCAAGATCGGAGCCGACCAGATCGCGTTGTCGTTCCAGCGCTCGTTCGGCACACCGGTGGCGGTGATCCGACCCTTCAACACCTTCGGTCCGCGCCAGTCGGCACGTGCGGTCATCCCGACGATCATCACCCAGATCGCGGCGGGCCAGCGTGAGATCAGGCTCGGCTCGCTGCATCCGACGCGCGACTTCAGTTTTGTCGCCGACACCGTGCACGGGTTCATCAAAGCAGCCGAAGCTGTCAGCGCGGTCGGCGAGGTGATCAACCTCGGCAGCAACTTCGAGATCAGCATCGGTGACACCGCGCAGTTGATCGCCGAACGGATGGACGCCGATATCACGATCGTCAGCGACGACGAGCGCCTGCGACCGCCGGACAGCGAGGTCGAGCGCCTGTGGGCGGACAACAGCCGGGCCCGCGACCTGCTGGGCTGGCAGCCCGGATACGGGGGCCGGGACGGATTCGCCCGCGCCCTCGATGAGACCATCGACTGGTTCGTGCAGCCGGACAACCTGCGCCAGTACAAGCACCAGCGCTACAACATCTGACGCAGCGTCGGTGGCGCAACCGGCCGGACGCCATGGACCATCGGGGCCTTGCATAGCGCTTCACCATGCTAGACTGCGCGAACTGCAATCGCCCGAACGAAGGCCGATGCAGCAGCGGCCCCCTCGGCCCGGTCGCCCACAGGTACCGACAGCAACAACCGGCTGCGGGTACAGCTCAGGAATTATCCGATTCGGCCGATAACCCGCTGCAGTGATTGCTCCGACGGAAATAACAACTACTGGATCGTTATGCTGATGCATCATCTACGCCGAATGCTGCTGCTGATCTCCCTGTTTGCGCCGCTGGCGGGTCTTGCGGTCACCCTTGGCGAGGCACGGGTCAACTCGTTTCTCAATCAACCACTGGATGCCGAGATCGACCTGATCGGCCTGGCCCCGGGCCAGCACGAAGACCTACGGTTGCGTGTCGCGAACCAGTCACATTTCGAGCGCCTCGGCATCGCCTACGACCATTTTCTGGCCAGCCTGCAGTTCGACATCGTGCAGTCGGCGGACCGCTGGCTGGTGCGTATGCGCAGTGACCGGCCGGTGGCCGAACCCTTCATCGATTTCCCGTTGCAGATGTCTTGGCCCGGCGGCCAGTTGATCAAGCAGTACACCCTGCTGTTGGACCCGCCCACGAGGATCCAGCCGGCGCGCTCTGCCAGTGTGCGGCCTGCGAAGGCCGCAGCCGTACCGCAGGCAACCCCGATCACCAGTGGCGCCGATGTGTACGGCCCGGTGCGCAGCGGTGAAACGCTGTGGCCAATTGCGCAGAAGCTCAAGCCCCGAGGCATCACCACCCAGCAGATGGCAATGGCACTGCTGCGCGCAAATCCGCAGGCTTTCATCGACAACAACGTCAACAAGCTGCGCGCCGGTGCGACCCTGACCGTACCACCGCGCGGGCTCATCGAAGAACTCGACGCCGCGGCCGCCCGCGCCGAATTCTCTGCACAGAGCCGTCGTTGGCAGGCGCCGGTAGCCACCTCGCCTCGCGCCATCGAGACGGTGGCCGCGGCGCCGGCTGCACCACCGGCACCCGTGGAACCGGCACAGCCACCGGTGCAGGCGCCGCCGCAACCCCGCGTCGAGGTCGAAAGCAAGCCGGCTGACGCCCAGCTGCGGATCCTCAATGAAAAAGAAAAGACCGATGCCGAACCAGGCAGTGACCAGGCAATCCAGGAACAGCTGCTGGTCACGATGGAAGAAATCGAGAGCAATCGCATCACCACCGGGGCTATCGAATCCCGGCTGGCACGCCTGGAGGCGGAACTCGACCGCATGCAACGCCTGGTCGAGCTGAAAGACGCCCAGATCGAGGCCCTGCAATCCGAGGTCGCGACGCGCGAGACACTGCAACAGGAGGCGCAGGTCGCCGAGCCGACAATGCCCGCCGCAGTACCGCCGCAGCTGCCCCCTGCGCTTGAAAGCCGACTGGAGAAGACTCCCGCCGGGAGCGCGCAGGCGCCGGTACCAGTCGTCACGATCGAGCCCCTTGCACCCGCGGCAGCCGCTCCGGCGTCCCAGCCGGTGTACGAGCAGTACCTGTGGGTGGTGTGGGTCGTGCTCGGGCTGCTGGGACTGAGCGCCCTGATGATGCTCGCCCGGCGGCCACAGGCAGTCGAAGCCGCCCCGCCGATGGCCGACCTGCCGCGGGTGAACCGCGAGGCCAAGGCCGCCTACCGCGCCGAGAGCGTGCCTGCGAAGGCCGACCTCAAACAGGCCGAGGCGGATCTGCGCCACCTGGCACAGGAACTCGCCGACGAGCCGGCAACGGACATCGACGACGACATCGAGCCCGTGGAATTGCCGGAGCTGGACCTCGATGCCATGCGTCGGGCCGTCCAGGCCGAGCGCCCCGGTGGCGGACTGACCAACTCCCTGCTCGACACCATGATCGACGAGAGCAAGCTGCTGGCCGAGTCCCCCGAGCCCATGGGTCTCGACACCGAGTTCACGGATGACGACATCGCCTCGTGGGTTGCCGAACTCGGCGCCGAGGCCGAACGTGCCGACATGCGCAGCGCCAACGACGAACAGATGGCGGCAGATGACGACATCCCGAGCATCCTGACCGAACTCGACGACCAGCTGACCTCTGCCGACAGTATGGACTCGTCGCGCGACGCCGGCATCGAACTTGAGCCGATCGACGATACCGACAGCATCGAGGACGATACCTTCACGATGAGCCTCGATCTCGCCCGTGCCTACCTCGAGATCGGTGACCAGGACGGCGCAAAGGACATGCTCAACCAGGCGCTCAGCGGCGCGCGCAGTCCCGAGCACCGGCGCCAGATCGAAGAGCTGCTGCAACAGATCGACTGAATGCACAGCCGGCGCTCAGCCGGCGTGTGCAACTGCTAATATCCGGTTCATGCTCGATCGAATGGCGACAGGCTGATGCGCATCTGTGCCGTTACCGGTTCTCGTGCCGATTGGGGACTCTTGAAGCCGGTGCTGACGCGCCTGCAGGGCTCGGCGGCCCAGGTGCAGCTGGTCGTTACCGGCAGCCACCTCGATGCCCGATTCGGCCATACGGTCGACGACATCCAGGCCGATGGTTTCACCCCCGACAGGCGCGTGGCATTGGGTCTCGAAGGCGACGATGCCTGTGCCGTGGCCACGGCGATGGGCAACGCAGTTGGTGGCATCGCCGGAGCCCTGCATTCGCTTCAACCTGATCTGCTGCTGATCCTCGGTGACCGCTACGAGATCTTGGCCGCGGCGCAGGCAGCACTGCTGTTGCGCATCCCTGTTGCACACATCGCCGGTGGCGACATCACCGAAGGTGCATTCGACGACGCGATCCGCCATGCGATCACCAAGCTGTCGCATCTGCATTTCACCACCAATGCGCAGGCCCGGCGTCGCGTCCTGCAGCTGGGCGAGGCGCCGTCCCGCGTATTGAACTGCGGCAGCCCGGGTATCGACGCCCTGCTCGAGACCGCGCGCTGGGACCGGCAGCAACTGCAGCAAACACTCGGCTTCAAGCTGCGCCCGCGCAACCTCGCGATCACCTTCCACCCGGTGACGCTTGACGATGCCAAACCCGAGGCGCAGCTCACCCCGCTGTTGACCGCGCTGCAGGCGCTGGGTGACACCACAGGCCTCATCTTCAGCGGCGCCAACGCCGACAACGGCGGTCAGCGGATCAACCAGCTGCTGCAGGAATTCGTGCGCGCCCGCGACAACACCTGCTTCTGCGTCTCGCTCGGCCAGGCCGGCTACTACAGCCTGGTCGAGCAGGCGGACCTGGTGGTCGGCAATTCCTCCAGCGGGCTGTACGAGGCGCCATCGCTGCGCACACCGACACTGGATATCGGGACGCGCCAACAGGGTCGATTGCGCGGTCCGAGTGTGCAGCACGCACCGAACGAGGCCGACGCGATCGGGCGTATGATCGAGTCGATGCTGCGCCATCCGCCGCGGGACTTTTCCAATCCCTATGGGGACGGCAACGCCAGCCGGTGCATTGCCGATGCGCTTCTGGCGATCACAGACCCGCGGCAATTGCTGATCAAACACTTCGTGGAAGCGGACTGATGGGCACCCACAAAGACACCGTCTACGTCATCGCCGAGGCCGGCGTGAACCACAACGGCGATCTGCAACGCGCCCTCGCGATGATCGACGTCGCCGCCGAGGCGGGCGCCGATGCCGTCAAGTTCCAGACTTTCGTACCCGCGGCCCTGGTCAGCGCCACGGCGCGCAAGGCCGACTACCAGCAACGCAACGACCCACAGGCCGAGAGCCAGTTGGCGATGCTCCAGCGACTCACACTGGACTTCGACAGTCAATTCCTTCTGCTCGAACACTGCGGGGCACGTGGCATCGATTTCCTGTCGTCACCATTCGATGCAGGGAGTGCGCGCTTTCTCCTCGAACGCCTGCAACTGCGGCGCATCAAGCTCGGCTCGGGCGAATTGACCAATGCCCCGCTGTTGTGGCAACTGGCCACCACCGGCATCGAGCTGATCCTGTCCACCGGCATGGCAACGCTCGATGAGATCCACCAGGCCCTCGGCCTGTGCTGTCTGGCGATGGACGGCATCACACCGCATTCGGCGCAGGAATGCCTGGATGCATTCGACTCGGAGCGACTGCACGGGCGGGTCTCGATCATGCATTGCACCACCGACTACCCGTGCCCATTCGACCAGGTGAACCTGCGGGCGATGGACACACTGCGCACCTGCTTCGGGCTCGAGGTCGGGTACTCGGATCACACCGCCGGGATCGCCGTCAGCCTGGCCGCGGTCGCACGCGGTGCACGCATCATCGAAAAGCACTTCACCCTCGACCGTGCACTGCCAGGCCCGGATCACGCAGCCTCGCTGGAACCGGGCGAACTGACGGACCTGGTGGCTGGCATCCGTGCGGTCTCGCTGGCACTGGGACACAGTGAGAAGACGCCCGGCAGCGCAGAGCTGCGCAACGCCGGGGTCGCGCGCAAATCGCTGGTCGCCGCACGGCCAATCCGCCGTGGCGAGGCATTCGACCAGGACAACCTGACCACCAAGCGGCCGGGCTGCGGACTCGCGCCCCTGTATTATTGGTCGCTGCTCGGAACAGTCGCCGATCGTGACTATGCAGCCGACGAACCAATCGGCGAGCCGCGGTGATCCGGCGCACCGGCCCCCACTGCGCACACCCGGCTCCGGCGGCATCGTTGGCCCCGCTGCGCGATGCCCTGCTCAGCCGTCGCCGCTTCCTGATCCAGTCGGCGGGCGGGACCGTCGCCCTGCTGTTCGGATTGCGCACCACCCATGCCGCCGCAGAACGGGACCCGTGGCCGACGCTGGACGTTGTGCTGCGCCACCTGCTGCCAAGCGAACCGGGCAGTCCGGGTGCCGCTGAGATCAACGCCCTGGATTACCTGCGTTTCGTGGTCGACGACCCCAAGGTCTCCGCAGAAGATCGCGCGTTCATCGTGCAGGGCAGCCAGTGGCTGAATGAACTGGCGCAACAGACGCACGCCATCGACTTCATCGGTCTGGACGACCAGCGAAGGGAGCTGCTGCTGCGCCGTACCGCCGCCTCGGCGGCCGGCGAGAACTGGCTTTCCACACTGATCAGCTACCTGCTCGAGTCCCTGCTGACGGCCCCTGCCTATGGCGGCAACCCGGACGGCATCGGCTGGCGCTGGTTGTCCTATGTGCCGGGCTTTCCGCTGCCAGGAGCGGGTACGCGCTACCCAGAACTGCCACTGTGAGCCGTGACTTCGATGTCTGCGTGATCGGCAGCGGTGCCGGCGGCGGGCCGGTTGCCTACCGCCTGGCCGAGGCCGGTTACTCGGTGGTGGTCCTCGAGAAAGGTCCCTGGCTCAGGGAGCAGCACTTCACCAAGGACGAGCTGGCGTGCTGCCGGCGCGCGGTCTATACGCCGGAACTGCGTGATGAGCGGCACGTCATCGAACAGGCCGACGGTGCAGAAGGTTGGCGGTCGACGCCCACGCAGGAGTCCGGCTGGAACTTCTGGAACGGCAACTGCGTGGGCGGATCGAGCAATTTCATGAGTGGCTATTTCCACCGCCTCAAACCGGTGGACTTCAAACTACGCAGCACCTTTGGCCCTATCGACGGTGCCAATGTCGCCGACTGGCCGATCGAGTATGCCGACCTCGAACCCTACTACGACATGACCGAACGCCTGATAGGCGTATCAGGGAAAGCAGACACCCATAGCAACTCTGAATCACGGTCGAGCGCCGATTTCCCGTTTCCACCGACCCTCGAACATCCGATCTCCGCGCGCATCGACCAGGCCGCCGAGCAACTCGGCTTTCACTCGCTGCGGGTGCCGCGCGCGATCCTGTCCCAGCCCGCGATGGGCCGACGCGCCTGTGAGTACTCCGGCTTCTGCGGCAGTTTCGGCTGTTCCAGCGGTGCCAAGGGCAGTTCGCGTGCCGCCCTGCTCGACCACGCAGCGGCCAGCGGGCGCTGCGAGATCCGCGCCCACGCCAAGGTGTCTCGCATCCTCAGCGATGCCCGGGGCAGGATCAGCTCGGTCGAGTATTTCGACCACGACGGGAAAACCCGCCGGGTCGACGCAGGTATCTACGTGGTGGCCTGCCAGGCGATCGAGACCAGCCGTCTGCTGCTGTCTTCGGTCGGCCCAGGTTTCCCCGACGGCCTCGCCAACAACCACCACCAGGTCGGGCGCAACCTCCTGTTCTCCGGTGGCGGCGCCGGCAGCGGCGATCTGGTATTCGATGACCACGACGCGGCCGAGACGGCCGCAATGCGCGTGGTTGGCCCGTTCGTCAACCGTGCACTGGATGACTGGTACACGCTCGACGACCCGCAGCTCGGCCGCGCCAAGGGCGGGATCATCGAGTTCCTGTGGGATCACCCCAACGCAGTGGCACGTGCCGAGAACGCCAAGTGGCATGACGGCGATCTGGTCTGGGGCAGGCCACTGAAACGTCGTCTCGAGGCCTGGTTCCGCACCGACCGCACCCTGAATTTCGAGGTGTTCAACGACTGGTTGCCGAGCGACGACTGCTTCGTCGGCCTCGACGGCCGGGTTCTTGACCGTTGGGGCAGCCCTGTGGCCAAAGTGCGGATCGGGGCGCACCCGCAGGACCAGCGCGTCGGCCGCTTCCTTGCCGCAAAGGGCGAGCAGTTGTTACGCCAGCTCGGCGCGCGTCGTGTCAGCTCCTCGGTCGGCCCGGCGCCACCGGCCAACCTGCAGGCCGGCGGTTGTCGCTTCGGCAACACGGCCGAGGCCGCGGTGCTGGATCCAGACTGCCGTGCCCACGAGGTGGAAAACCTTTTTGTCAGCGACGGCAGCTTCATGCCCACCGGCGGCAGCGTGCCCTATACCTTCACAATCTACGCCAACAGCTTTCGCGTCGCCGACCATATCGTGGCTCAGCTTGGGGGCCCACGCGGAAATGCCTAACGGACATGGCCGTTTCACTCTCGCCTTGCACGCCCCCAGACGAGGGTGTCGCAAACCTGTGTCTCCTTCTCCCGGATCGGAGAGGGGGCTTTAACAACACCCTCCAGAGGGAAAGCGGGACCCAGGCCCGCTTCGCGGGTTTCACGTCAAAAAGGCGAGTTGAAATCCGACAGCGGACGCAGACCACCAACCCTTGCCTTCACCTCGTCCCACAGCGCCTGGTACGCACGCGCCGCCGTCGAACGCGGTGCATAGTCGGTCACCGGGCGGCGTTCCAGACCCATGCGCTCGACTTCCGTGGCATATGGAATAGTGGTTTCCAGCACTTTGCAACGCGGGTCAGCTGGACTGGAAATGATGTCGAGGTGCATCCGCTTGCGCCGGTCCACCATCGAATAGAAGGCATACACCGGCGTGTTCAGCCCGTGGCCCTGCATGAAGTCGAGCAGCTGTTCCATGGTCCGCAGCGACAGCGTGGTCGGGATGGTCGGCAGCAACAGCGCGTCGGCGGCGCGAAAGATGTTTTCCGACACCAGCGAGATGCTCGGCGGACAGTCCAGCACCACCAGGTCGTAGTGCTGCGCCAGCGGGCGCAGCAGCTTGAGCAGCTGCAGTGCCGGTTTCTTGCTGTCGCCGAGCAGCAGGTCCATGTTGCGGTACGAGAAGTCGGCCGGCAGCAGATCGAGGTTGGCGTAGTCCGACCCCTTGATGACCTCGTCGAGGTCGCGCTTGCCGCGCAGCATCTTCATACTGCCCTTCACCTTCGGCTTGACCCGAAGGTAGAAGGTCGCCGCGGCCTGAGGATCCAGATCCCAGATCAGGGTGCGCAGGCCGCTGCTCGCCGCGAGGTGGGCAATATTCACCGCGGTCGCGGTCTTTCCCACGCCACCCTTGATGTTGTACACCCCGAGTATCTTCATCCCTGCTGTGGGTCCTCGCCCTTGAACAGCGCCTTGTATTGCGCACGGTTGTCCGGCGTATCGAATGCGCTGAAACAACCGGCAAAGCGCTCGTGTGCGGCCTGCTGGCGACGCAGGAGATCAGCCACCAGGGCGCCGATCGCGAGCACCGCGGACAGGCTGTCGCTCTCCTGATCGGCAATCTCGCGCGCGAACCCCCGCAGCGTGTCGGCCTGCACCTCCAGGTCCTGGAACTCACCGAGGTTGTCGAGCAGGTCCTTCAGTGCGCGGATGATGCCCTTGAGCGCCGGCTGCGGGTAGAGACCGCGAAAGAACTCGATCAGATAGCGCAGTTTCTTGCAGTCCTTGCGCAGGGCATGCATGTCTTCCGCATGTCCACCGGCGAACACCGCACGCCC
>JAGRHB010000418.1 GCA_020445245.1 Gammaproteobacteria bacterium | reverse complement strand
TCAGCGTGCACTTAAAGTCTCTCGGCAGCCCAACTGCGAGCCAGTTCCAGTGCTGCGGGCACGCCGTCCGGATCCGTACCCCCGGCCTGAGCCATATCGGGCCGGCCACCCCCTTTGCCACCCACCAGCTCCGCGGCAACCTTGACCAGGTCGCCGGCACGACACCTGTCGGTGAGGTCCTTGGTGACGCCTGCGATCAGGTTGACCTTGTCGCCGTTCACCCCGGCCAGCAGGATCACCGCACTGCCGAGCTTGTTCTTCAGCTGATCGAGGGTGTCGCGCAGCGCCTTCGGGTCGACCCCGTCGAGGCGCGCAGCCAGCACCTTCGCGCCATTGACCTCTACAGCCTCCGAGGCCAGGTCGGACCCGGCGGCGGACGCGAGCCTGGACTTGATCTGGTCCAGTTCCTTTTCCAGCTTCCTGTTGCGCTCGATCAGTTTGGCCAGCTTGTCTTCGAGGTCATCCCGGCCCGCATTGATCAGGCCGCCCAGACGGTGCAGGCGATCCTCGTCGGCCTCGACCCATTCGACGGCACGCGCCCCGGTGACTGCCTCGATGCGACGCACGCCAGAAGCGATGCCGGTCTCGACGGTGATCTTGAAAAGCCCGATATCGCCGACTGCCTTGACGTGCGTACCGCCGCACAACTCGGTGGAAAAATCGCCCATGCGCAGCACGCGCACCTGGTCGTCATATTTCTCACCAAACAGCGCCATCGCGCCGGCGGACTTGGCATCGTCCAGCGCCATGATGCGCGTCTCGACCATGTGGTTACGACGGATCTGTGCATTGACCAGGCGCTCGATCTCAACCAACTGATCACGGCTGATCGGTTCGAAATGCGAGAAATCGAATCGCAGGCGTTCCGCCTCGACCAGCGAACCCTTCTGTGAAACGTGGTCGCCC
This sequence comes from Gammaproteobacteria bacterium, assembly GCA_020445245.1. The sequence goes on along the minus strand of JAGRHB010000418.1, from coordinate 1,196 downwards.
AGGACCTGGCGCAGCGCCGCATGCAGCAGGTGGGTGGCCGAGTGGTTCAACGCAGTGTCGTTGCGCCGCGTGCTGTCGACCTCGGCACTGACGCTGTCACCGATGTGCAACACACCTGCGCTGACCTCGCCGATATGGGCAAACACTGTGCCGGCCTGCTTGCGGGTGTCGCTGACGACGAACTCGGCGCCACCGACCCGAAGGTGGCCGGCATCGCCCGCCTGGCCACCTGACTCGGCGTAGAACGGCGTGCGATCGAGGACCACGACGCCTCGTTGTCCCGCGGCGAGCTCGTCGGCCGACGCGCCGTCGCTGAACAGCGCTACGACGGTAGCGTTGTCCTGCAGCCTTTCGTAGCCGGTGAAATCTGTCTCGCCGTCGATATCGAACTCCGCTGTCTGCTCGACACCGAACTGGCTCGCCGCGCGGGCGCGCGTGCGTTGTGCATCCATTTCCCGCTCGAAGCCTTCGCGGTCGATCTGCAGCGATCTTTCACGGGCGATATCCGCGGTCAGGTCGGTAGGAAAGCCATAGGTGTCATAGAGTTTGAACACCACGTGTCCCGGAATAACATCACCCTTGAGGTCGCCGATTGCCTCGTCGAGGATGCGCATGCCCTGATCAATCGTCTCGGCAAAGCGCTCCTCTTCGAGCTTGAGTACACGCGCCACCAGGTCTTTGGCCTTGTGAAGTTCCGGATAGGCCTCACCCATCTGCTGATCCAGCGCATCGACCAGCTGATGAAAGAACGGCTGTTCCTGGCCCAGCTGATAGCCATGCCGGATCGCGCGTCGGATGATGCGCCGTAGCACATAGCCACGCCCCTCGTTGCCCGGCGTCACGCCATCGACGATCAGAAACGCACAGGAACGGATATGGTCGGCGATGACGCGCAGCGACTTTGCAGCCATGTCCTGGGTGCCGGTAGCCTCCGCGGCCGCCTTGATCAGGCCCTGGAAAAGATCGATCTCGTAGTTCGAATGGACGCCCTGCATCACCGCGGCCAACCGCTCAAGACCCATGCCGGTGTCAACCGAGGGCTTGGGCAGCGGGGTCATCTCACCGCTGGCATCCCGGTTGTACTGCATGAACACGAGGTTCCAGATTTCGATATAGCGGTCACCGTCCTCTTCCGGCGAGCCCGGTGGCCCGCCCCACACGGCGGGACCGTGATCATAGCAGATCTCGGAACACGG
>JAGRHB010000417.1 GCA_020445245.1 Gammaproteobacteria bacterium | reverse complement strand
GACCGGCAGGACTGGTCGGACTGGAAGAGCGTTGTTGCGACTTGCACCAAGAACCGCCCCAACGCGCTGTTGGCACTGCTGGTGACGCCGGAGCGGCCCGAACAGCACGATGCGGTGCTGGGCGAAGGCGTCGCAGTGGTGTATCCACGCAACAGTGCCGGGATGATCGCGCTGTCGCGTCTCGTGGCCAAGCTGGGGACGCAGGAGCGTGACTTCAGTCTTCGCCAGGACGGCCGCCTGGCAGAGGCCAACGGCGACAATGCGGGCGACGACGATCGCAAGAACCTGGTTTATGCGGTCTCGCACGACCTGCAGGACCCGCTGCAGTTGGCGCGTCGCTATGCGGACATGCTGAACGACGATTTCCACAGCGAACTCGGTGAGTCTGGTGGCAAGCTGCTCGGTCATCTGCAGTTCAATCTGACGCGCACCCAGGAGATGCTGGACGAGCTGCTGGACTATTCGCGGCTCCAAAATGCACGACCGGATAAACAGCCGGTCGACTTCAACGAGCTGCTGGATGAGGTCATGGGCCTGTTCAAACTCACGCTTGACGAGATCGGTGGCAGTATCACGCGTCAGCATTCACTGCCGACACTGATGGTTGACCGCAGGCAGTTCCAGCGTGTATTTCAGAATTTGATCGGTAACGCGATCAAGTTCCGCAGTGAGCGTCCCCTGCATATCACGGTGCGCAGCCAACGTGTACGCAACGAATGGCGTATCGGCGTCAAGGACAACGGACTGGGCATTCCCGAAGAAGACGCAAAGCGCGTGTTCGGTATGTTTGAAAGAGCGGGTGCGGCGGACAGCCTGCCGGGCACCGGTATGGGGTTGGCGATCTGCAAGCGCATCATCCAGAATCATGGAGGAAAGATCTGGGTGCGATCGTCGGTTGGCAGCGGCAGCGTGTTTATCTTCTCGGTGCCGCAGCCCGACGATGCTGGCGAATCGCTGACGGGGTGATATTTCCGATGACTTGCAACGGGTTCCGATGAACGTCGAAAGCATAGATGTACTGCTCGTCGAAGATAACCCACAGGAAGCGGAGATCGTCCGCCTCTATCTGGCAAAACGTTATTCGCATCAGTACTCGGTTCATCACGTGCGCAGTATCGGCGCGGCACTGACCGAGCTGGATACCGGGCGGCGTCCCAGCGTTATCCTGCTGGACCTGCATCTGCCCGACACCAAGGGTCTAGATGGCTACAGGCATGTGTCCGGCGCGGCGCCGGGTGTGCCGGTCATCATCCTCACCAACTGCAACGAAGAACGCACTGCTGCAAGCGCGGTGCGGGCGGGCGCGCAGGACTACCTGATCAAGCGGGAGGTCAATGCCGCTCTGCTCCATCGCGCGATCCTCTATGCGATGGAACGGCAGCGTGCGGAGCAGGCGCTGCTCAAGGTCAAGGAGCGCTATGCACTGGCGGTTGCCGGTGCCAACGACTGTATCTGGGATTGGGAGGCAGCCAGCGACAGCGCGTACTTTTCACCACGCTGGAACGAGCTGCTCGGCCTGCCGGAGACAGTCGCGATCGATCGCCTGCAGGACTGGTTCGATCGCGTGCATCCGGAAGATATCGCGGAGTTGCGGCGCATCGTTTCGGCCAAACCGTCCACCGAGCGCCAGCATTTCGAGCACGAGCATCGCCTGCGCCACGAGAGTGGCGACTACATCTGGGTCTACGCGCGTGGCGTGATCCTGACCAATGCCGCGGGCAAGAAAGTGCGCATGGCCGGCTCGATCAGCAGCATCGCCAAGCGCAAGGAAACGGAAAACCAGCTGATCCACCGTGCGCTGCACGACGCATTGACCGGGTTGCCCAACCGGGTGTTGTTCATCGACCGCCTGCAGCAGGCGTTGCGCCGTTTCAAGCGCAACAACCAGTTGCGGTTCGCGGTACTTTATTTCGATCTCGATCGTTTCAAGTTCGTCAATGACAGCCTCGGTCACTCTGCCGGCGACAGTCTGCTGGTATCGATCGCCCGCCGTCTGATCAGCGTGATCCGGCCCGGAGACACCATTGCGCGCATGGGCGGCGACGAGTTTGCGGTTCTGGTCAGTGATATTGCGGACGAGTCCGACACCGCGCAGGTGGCGGAGCGTATCCAC
>JAGRHB010000416.1 GCA_020445245.1 Gammaproteobacteria bacterium | reverse complement strand
TGACCGTCCTGTCGAGTGATTCCAGCAATGGCTATAGCAAGGTGCGCACCACGTCCGGTGCGGAAGGCTATGTCCTGACACACCAGCTGGTGGACCAGCCGGTCGCGCGCGACCGCCTCGCGGCCGCCGAGGCCGAGGTCAAATCGCTCAAGGCGGCCCCGGGCGAACTCAGCAGCCGGCTCGCCAATTTGACTGAGCAGCACAATGCGCTGCTGAAAGAACACGAGGACCTCAAGCAGTCGAAGGGACAGGTCGACCAGGAATTTGCAGCGCTGCAGCGCACCGCGAGCAACGCCGTGCGTATCGCCAACGAACGCAACGAGCTTCGCAAACAGGTGGCGTCGCTGACCCGCGAGATCGAAGACGTGAAACAGCAGAATCGCGAACTCGAGAACAAGACCGCGCAGAACTGGTTTGTGATTGGCGCCGGCGTGGTTGTCGGCGGTATCGTACTGGGGCTGATCCTGCCGCATCTGCGGATGCGTCGCCGCAAGAGCTCCTGGGGTTCGCTTTGATGGCAACCGGGCACGGGGTCTGATCCCGCGCCCGGTCCACGCCATCGCGATCAGTGGAAGGAGTCGGTAAACAGGTTGCTGGCCCAGCCGAACATCTGCCTGTAGTTGCCGGTACTCCAGCGGTCTGCCTCACCCAGATGGGTCAGTGCCATCTGACCTGATTCGGTGTTGTACGCAAACACCGCCGACAGCCATGATGCCTGATCGTAGGTGATCGGACTGTAGCAGGCCGATGCCGTGGTGATGTTGGCGACCCGCTCGGGGTCGTCATTGGGAACACCCGCCAGGGAACGGATGATGGCATCCACACACACCTTTGCCTGTGCATTTGCCATGTGAGCGGACTTGGGCTGACCGGTAGCCTGTGAGTCACCGATGACGTGCACACCGTCGAAGCCGGACACCGTCGAGGCATAGGTCAAGGGATCGACGCTTGCCCACAGGCCATCGCCGGTCAGGCCCGCGTTGCGGATGAAGCCCATCGCGCGTTGTTGCGGGATGATATTCACGACGTCGCCCACATAGTCCGCCGTACGCGTCACCACCCTGCCTTCGGTCGAGATCACGTCTTCGACCTCCACGTCGGTGATGTACTCGACGATATTGCCGTAGAGGTTGTTGAAAGCATTCTCGAAGGTATGCTTTTCCGCCTGGATCGACGGGTTTGCATCCAGCACCTGCACCCTGGCGCTGCCCTCCAGGCCCTTGCGCTTGATGATGTCGGCAATCAGGCAGGCACGCTCATAAGGCCCCGGGGGGCATCGATAAGGCGACTTCGGAATGGTCATGATCACGGTCGAATCCGGCCCGACCTTGTTCAACAGCGAGGCCAGGCGATTGGTCTGACCGCCGGCGATCCACGCGTGCGGCGTGAGTTTGTAGTCGATGCTGGGTGGATTGATCATATTGATGCCAGTGGCGATTACCAGGTGATCGTAGTTCAGCCAACCGCCTTCCTTCAGGCGTACCCGCTTGCCGGCGCCATCCACCTTGTTCGCACGGTCACGCACGACGTTGACCCCGTAGAACGATGACAGACTGCCATAGTCCATCTTCAGTTCTTTCAGCGTGATACGCCTGTTCAACACCAGGTTACTCAGCACACAGGAGGTGTGACTGGCATTCGGGTCGACCAGAGTGACGTCGATGGTCCGGTCACTCCACATACGCAGATACTTGGCCGCCGTGGCACCGGCAAAGCCGCCGCCGATAACGACCACGTGCGGCGCACTGGCTGCCTTGACGCGGGTCGGAGCGATGGAGACTGCGGCCGAAGCGCCACAGGCCTGCAGAAAACGTCTACGGTTCATACTCATTACACTATCCCCTCAACCTGGACCGTCAGTCTTTGAATTCCGGCGCCTCACCGGCCTTGCCGGAGAGCGTCCCGAAATAGTGCGCGATGCGCCTTACCTGGTCGTCGGTATAACCGAGCGCCTGGTGGTCCATGATGTTCTCCGGCCGATCCTCCGAGCGCATATCCGTCAGGTCCTCGTAGAGGTCCTTGTAGCTCTCGTCGGTGAGACCCTCGATGCTGCCGACCGAATGGCCGTTGGTGCCGTGGCATTGCGCACACTGCGAGGCCAGCAAGCGATTGACCGTGA
>JAGRHB010000415.1 GCA_020445245.1 Gammaproteobacteria bacterium | reverse complement strand
CAACCTCGCCTTCCTGCGTGAGGGACTGCGTGAAGGGCTGGCGCCGACCGCCATCGTCTCCGGACTCGAAGATACGCACTATCGTGATGCCCGCAGACAGGGCGTCAACCTCGATGGGCTGCAGAAGAAAAAGCTCATGCCAGACACCTACGCCGGCATCCGCGAGTTTGCGCGCTACCGTGACTGGCACACGGCAAGACTGGTCGAGACCGTCTACGAGCGCATCGCAACACTCAAGAAGCTCGTCAACGGTTCCGCCGAAGTGGCGCTGCGCGTGCGCCTGAGGAATCTGTTCAAGCTCATGATGGTGGTGCTCGCACACCTGGAAGGGCGGCACCTGAAGATATCGGCTGGCGGCTGACTACAGGCGTATCACGGTGCAGAGGCCCGGCCGTCAGAACCCGATCCCGATCCCCACGCCGCTGCCGTAAGTGCCCAGACCGACGCCAAAGTTGACCCGTGGCTTGATCGGACTGGTGCTGGCCCCTGCATCTTCCGGCCACAGGACCAGCTGTTCACCCTGCACCAGCGGATATCGATAAGGTGCATCGCCGACCGTGCCGTGGATGAAGCCATCCAGCTGCCCGCGGACTTCGAGCAGTCTGTCTGCGGCATACTCGTGCGGCTCGAGGAAGCCCGACCTCTGCACAATGAAGCGCCCCTCGGCTTTGCCGTCCACACGCGGCCGGCCGCTGCTCTCCAGCGGCAGTGCCAGCACTTCGACAAGAGTGTAGTCACGCCGGTTCTTGATACTGACGATCTGCCCCCCCCAATGCACTGCACCGCTGGCGTCGTCACCCGACAACACCTGGTTCGGCGTGGCCCCGGCATCGCCTGTTCTTGGGGTACCCGCGCACCCGGCCAATACCAACGCGGCAAGGACAACGATCAGGATCAATGGCTTCATATCAGTCACCAGTAAGGATGGTAGCGGTACGGTCCCCATCCGCCCCAGGGGCCCCAAGGCCCCCAGGGGTCGTTGTAATAGGGGTCTTGTGGAGGCTGGTACACGGGCCACAGATGAATAACCTCGGCCCGGACCACCGGGAACAGGTAGGGGTACTCGCCAACGGGGCGTGTCATCGCCGGTTCGAGGGGGCCCCGCACTGTCAGGCGTTTGCCGGGGCGGTACTCCGCGGGATCGAGAAAACCGTCCACCCGGGCGATGAAGCGCACGCCTTCACCGCCGTCGGGACGTGGCTCTGCATTGTCCATCAGCGGTCGCGCATACACCTCGACCTCGGTCAGCCTGGGGTGATTCTGCAGGCCCAGTATCTCGCCGCCCCAGCGCACGCTCTGCCCCAGGAAACTGTCGGGTGCGGCCTGCACCGCACGCGTCGTGGGTGCCTGCCCCAGGTTGTCTTCCAGGCCCTGCGGCGGATTTCCGGCACAGCCGGTGACGAGAACGGCGATGCACGTGAGCGGCAGCGGCAACAGAAACAGCTTCGAACACATGGCACTTACCTCGTCCTGTCTGTGCAGAGTCGATGATGTCCCGAATGGTTCCACGGACATACAAAGGAGGCCAGGGATGTATAGAATCCGCAATCGGATAAAAGGTAACACGTCATGGCCGAAAACAACCTGCCTTGCTGGGTCTATCGCAGCCTGCGCAAACAGGAGATGTACCTGTATCTCGCCCGGGAGGACGCCTTCGACAAGGTGCCGGCGCCCCTGCTCGAGCGCTTCGGCGAGCCCGTGCTGGTGATCGAACTGGAGCTCAGCAGCGACCGCAAGCTCGCCCGCGAAGACGTGAACAAGGTCATGACGCACCTGCGCACCCAGGGCTATCACCTGCAGATGCCGCCGCAGTTGCAACCCGAGCTATATCACGGGAACCTCGACTGACATGGGCATGCCGATCCCAGACTGCACCAGTGGCCGCCATGCCCATCCCTCCCCCGTCACCCAAGGAAGCCGCATCAGCCAGTGGATCGACGTCACACGCGGTGCAGCAGGCGAATGAAAATACCACTCGGCATCCTTGCCCTCGTGGCCCTTCTGCTGTTGGCGTTTTCGCTGCTGACCCCCGAACCCGGGCCGGATGTGCTGGAGCCCAGGACCGATCTGCCGTGGCAGGTCAAGGTCAACGCCGATGGCGGCAGTCGCGTATTCGACATCGAGCTCGGCAGCGCCACGCT
>JAGRHB010000414.1 GCA_020445245.1 Gammaproteobacteria bacterium | reverse complement strand
CTGGGTGCAGCGGGCGCGTGCCTCTTCCGGTGCCTGACCATGTGCGGCGAGGCACTCGCGGGCATCGGTGCACCGCTGGATGGTCTGTTCCAGATCGAATAGCTGCAAGGCCGAGGCGAGATCATCCGCGGTCGCTGACAACAGCGCCGGAGCGAGATCCGCGGCGCTGATCACGCTTTGCGGATGCAGCAGATCGGCGACCAGTGGGCTGGCAAGCAAGGAAAAATGCGCTGCGCGAGCCAGCCTTTCCTGGGCCAGCTCGTCGAGTGCCTGCGGGTCCGCGGCGGCGCCGCGCTCGACATTGCGCATGATGACGTCGAGCAGCTGTGCCAAGGCCGCCTGGTTGTGGGTGTGGTCCTCGGCCAGCCCGGCCGACATCTCGTACAGGCGATCGAGCTGTTCCTTGATTTCGAGGATCACCTCACTGCCTTCGTTCGGCTGCAACCCGGCTGCACGCTGCACCGTAGCGCGCAGATCGGTGAGAAAAGCGAGCAGCTCCTCATGGTCGAGGCGCTGCGCGTCCAACAGGGCCGCATCGTCCGGCTCTTGAGGGCTGCCGGGAAACAGCGGATTGCCGGTCCTGCGAAGGTAGTGGCGTTCGTGACGACCGGGTCTTTGACTGAACGGGATGGCCATGGTGTCTGATGAATCAGGGAGATGGGCTGGAATTAAACCACGTCTCAGGACGAGCAGCTCACCTCGAGGTGCCGCCCCCAGTCGGGCGGTTCGGCAGCATAGCCCTGTCGCTCCGGCTGCTCGTCGAACGGATGTGACAACAGCTCCAACAGGCGGTCAACCTCTGCGAAGTCGCCACGTTCCGCCCGCTCGATCGCCTGCTGCGCCAGATAGTTGCGCAACACATAACGTGGATTGACCGCACGCATCGCCGCAGCACGTGCCGCACCGTCCACGCTACCCTCGGCCCGCAGACGGGCGCGGTAGTCGTCGGCCCATGCGTCGAAAGCCTGGCGATCAATGAAACGATCACGCAGCGCTGCGTCACTGGCGGCCCCGTCGAGCCGCAGGGATGCGAGGTCACGGAACAGATTGGTGTAATCGACGCTATTCGCCGCCATGATATCCAGCAGCGCAGCCGCCAGTGCGGGGTCATCGGCACGTTGCTCACGCAGCCCCAGCTTGGCACGCATACCGCTGAGATAAGCGGCGTCGAATGCCGGCTCGTAATCGGCCAGCGCATCGCGCGCCTGTTCAACGGACGCCTCGGCATCGTCGGCATCCAGCAGCGGCAGCAGTGCCTGGGCCAGGCACGTCAGGTTCCACAGGCCGACCGAGGGCTGCCGGTCGAACGCGTAGCGGCCGTGGTGGTCCGAATGGTTACAGATGAAGCCGGGATCGTAGGTATCGATGAAGCCGAATGGCCCGTAATCGAGGGTCAATCCGAGAATCGACATATTGTCGGTGTTCATCACGCCGTGGGCGAAACCGACCAGCTGCCATTGCACCATCAGGCGCGCGGTACGCTCCACCACCTCGCGCAGCAACGCCAGGTATGGCCGCTCTTCATCTTGGAGCTGCGGAAAGTCGTGGTCGATAACGTAGTCGGCCAATTGCCGCAACTGGCGGTACTGCTGGCGGTGGTAGAACACCTCGAAGGAGCCGAAGCGCACATGGCTGGGGGCCATCCTGACCAACAGCGCGCCGCGCTCGATCCGTTCGCGGTACACCTCCTCGTCACTGCCGAACAGGCACAATGCACGTGTTGTCGGGATACCAAGGCCGTGCATCGCCTCGGAACACAGGTACTCGCGGATGGTCGAGCGCAACACCGCACGGCCGTCACCGTCGCGCGAGAAGGGCGTCAGCCCGCCACCCTTGAGCTGCAGCTCCCAATGTGCGCCGGCGTCGGTGACCACCTCGCCGAGCACCAGCGCCCGGCCATCGCCGAGTTGCGGGACGAAGTGACCGAACTGGTGGCCCGCATAGCACATTGCGATCGGGTCCATGTTGGGCAGTGGCCGGCTGCCGCTGAGGGCGGCAATGGCCTCTTGTTGATGCAGGCCTTCAGGTGACAGATCGAGCAATGCGGCCGCGGCCGGACTGACGCTGGCCAGGTGCGCTCCCCGCAGTGGAGTCGGCCTCACCCGCGCGTGCATCCCCGACGGCAGGCGCGCGTAACTGTTGTCGAACGTGAG
>JAGRHB010000413.1 GCA_020445245.1 Gammaproteobacteria bacterium | reverse complement strand
CTGCGTCGCATTGTCGAGACCATGCGTGACTGTTTCATGGCTTATCGTCCTCTTCGCGAAGGTCGCCTCTTGGGGTTCTGACGCGCCCGATGAATGTCACCCAGCGCTTGCTGACGTCGCGGGCCAGGTTGAGGAACAGCCGTGACGCGATGAAGGGGTGGAAGAAGGTGACGTTGGCGATGGCCTCGCGACTGAGCACCATGAGCGTGGTATTGGTCAGTGCCACTGCATTGGTCTTGCGTGCCTCGTTCGCCAGCAGTGCTACATCGCCGAAGATCTGGCCGGAACCGAACTGATCGACGATCGGGTCCCTGCTTTCCGGTTCGCCCCGCGGCAGGGTGATCTCGACCACGCCTTTCATTACCAGGTACAACGCGTTGCTGTCGTCGTCCTTGCGGTACACATAGTCGCCCGCATTGAACTCGAGCAAGGTGCTGGACAACACAAACTTTCTGATCTGCCACGGGCGCATCCCACGGAACAGCGGGCTGCGCGGAATGATCTGGTGGCGCAGCCTGGACGACAGCAGGTCCCACAAGGTGACCAGGCGCAGCAGCGACATCGCCAGCGGTGTGATCACGAAGTCGGCCACCAGTGCGGTACTGATGACCAGCGCACTGAGCAGACCGAACTGTGCGACGGGAGTGAAGTCCGATTGCGCGAACACCAGGAAGCCAACCGTCAGAGCCACCGAGGTTGAGACCACCGGCAGGGCCTCCTCGTAGATCGTCTTCTGCATCGCCAGCGCCTGGCTCTTCGAAGTACGCAGTTCCTGGTTGTAGCGCAGCATGAAATGCAGGGTGTCGTCGACTGCGATGCCCATCGCGATCGCCGCGGCCATGGTGGTGCCGATGTTCAGCGGGATGCCGGCATAGCCCATGACGCCGAACAGAATGATGATCGGAAAGATGTTGGGCAGTGCGGCCAGCAGTCCCACGCGCAGGTCCGTGAACAGGAATGACACGATCAGGACGAACAGCGTCAGGATCATCAACACCGACTGCAGCTGTCCCGCGATCATGCTGTCGGTGGCGGACAGGGCCAGCGTCGAGTCACCGGTGATTCTTGCGCTCAGGCCGGGGTCGAGATTTTCGTCGATAAAAGCCCGAATCTTCCCCAGCGTCTTGCGCAGCGCATCGGTCGTTGCGATGTTGTGCCGTACCTGGATGCGGACCTGACTGTAGTCCTCGTTGGCATACCCGCTGACGCGGTCGTGATCGAGGAAGATCATCAACTCGGCGATTTCGTCGTTCGATCTTGGGACGCCGGCATTTTCGCTCTCGAGGAAGGCCCCATTCAGCAGTGCCAGGTAGTCGGCAAACGAGGTCGCCGACAGGGATGCATCCATCGCCTGGATGAAATTCTGCACCTTGACCAGTTCATGGAGGTAGCGTGCGTGCAGAAAGGTATCCTGGATACCCGACTCGATGACCACCGAAAATGACTCCAGTCCGGCAAACTGCTCGTTGAGCCGGGCGATCTGTTGCGCGACCGGCGAGGTCTCGCCGAGGCTGTCGGTCGGGTTGTGATTGATCTGGATGCGTGGAATGCCGAACGCGGCCAACACGGCGCACGCTGTCAACAGCACGAATGCCCGACGGCGATGGCGGTCGATGAAGCGCCAATAGCGTTCCGCCCATTTGGCCATCCGCTCCTCGAACAGGCGTGAGCGGCCGTCCAGCTGCCAGTGCCCGGTCAGCGACAACGCGGCCGGGATGAAGATGATGGTCACGATGAAATTGAACAGCAGCCCGGTGGATGCGACCAGTCCGAACTGGCGCAGTACCTCGATGCCGCTCAGCCCGACCGACAGAAAGCCCGCGTAGGTCGTTACGAAGGTCAAGAGCACCGTCCGACCCATCCGGCGTGCCATGTGGCGCAGCGCCGCAGGCTTGGCATCGCCGCATCGCTGGGCGTGGCGGAACTCGGCCAGCAGGTGGATATCTTCGGTCGAGCCGACCACGATCAGCAGTATGGGTATGGTCGAGGTGACCACGTTGATCGGGATGCCGAGCCAGCCCATCAGGCCGAATGTCCAAAGGATGCTGACCGCCGCGGTCACCAGCGGCGTCAGGATATCGAGCATCTGCCGCAGCAGAAGAAACAGTTCGATCAGCAGGGCGCCGACCGCGAGCGGCATCAGGGTGGCCTGTTCGTCCATGATC
>JAGRHB010000412.1 GCA_020445245.1 Gammaproteobacteria bacterium | reverse complement strand
CGCCCATCATGAACAGGGTGCCGTAGGTGATGTAGGAGAGATCGAAGGCCCAGCTCGTCGGTGCGTTGAAGCCGTAGCGCACCACGACCTCGTAGCCGATGCCGATGGCCATGACCATGATCAGCCAGGCAAACGCCTTGCCGAACCAGGCCGACAGGCGGTCGGCGAATTCTATATAGCCGAGCATGCGCGCTCCCTCGAAATCAATCTGTGGTCGTGGTCGGAAGACGCGCGACGGTATCCGGATGGCCCCGCCGCGCGTGTTCGGACGTCCCGGTGGATCAGAGCTTCAGCTTGCCCGGGAAGTAGTGGTCATAGGCCAGGGCATAGTCCGGTGCGTTCATCAGTTCATAGAACACGACCCGATCGACCCAGGCGCGCTGGCTGTCGAGCACCTTCTTCATGAAGGCATCCTTCTCGAGGTCCGGGATGATAGCGTCCCAGGCCTTGAGCTCGGCGTCCAGGATGTCCTTGGAGGTCCGATGTACTGTCACGCCCTCCTTGGTCTGCAGTTCCAACAGGTCCTTCGAGTAGTTGTCCATCGCGGACGCGGTGTTGGCGGTACTCGCGGCCTCGACGGCGTACTCGAGGATCGCCCGCAGGTCCTCGTCGAGATCGTTGTAGAAGTCCTTGTTGAACAGGAACTCGAAGCTCTCGCTGGCCTGATGGTAAGAGGAGAGGTAGTAGTTCTTGGCCACGTCCTGGGCGCCGAAACGGCGGTCTGACGACGGGTTGTTGAACTCGAACGCGTCGATGACGCCGCGCTCCATCGCCGGGACGATCTCGCCGCCGGGCAGCTGCGCGACGCTCATGCCCATCTTCTGCATCAGGTCGGCCGCAAGGCCCACGGTACGGTACTTGAAGCCCTTCAGATCGGCAGCCGTGTTGACTTCGCCCTTGAACCAGCCGAACGGCTGCGCAAACATCGGGAAGCCAAGCAGGCCGACCACATTCAGGCCCATGATGTCCTGGGTCAGTTCGCGATACAGCTCACGGCCACCACCGGCGTTGAACCAGGCCAGCATCGTGGTCGCGCTGCCACCGAACACCGGGCCGGTACCGAACAGCGAGGCGGCCTTGTTCTTGCCGTACCAGTACACCGGCACCGAGTGTGCGGCGTCGAGCACGCCGTCGCTGACCGCGTCCATCACCTGGAACGCCTTGACCACGGCCCCGGCCGGCAGCAGGTCGATCTTCAGGCGACCGCCCGACATCTTCTCCACGCGTTCGGTGTACTGGCGGGCGAAGTCCATCCAGATATCGGACGACGGCCACGAGGTCTGCATCTTGATGACCTTGGGTGCGGCAGCGGTGACCACTGCCGGGGCACCGAGGATACCGGTCGTGACACCGGCGGCGGCAGCCAGGCTGCCCTTGAGAAACTTACGCCTGCTGTTGGTTTCGTCGGCAGCCCCGTTCTCGGACGTGGTGCCCTGCTTCACTTCACTCATCGGATTCCTCCAGTTCTCGTGTTATTGCTGCCGCATGCCCTGCCCCGTGTACCGGGATCGCCAATACAGCAGCTTCTATTTTGTTGTCGCCAGCGACAACATAGCCCGTGATGATCTGCCGCTCAAATCCTGCAGATGCCCATGGTGGCCGACGACCGACGTGCGGCGCGCAGGCTCGTAAAGTGTTCGAATGCCTGCCGTGACCACGCGGCGGACCGATAGGCTCCACCGGAATGGTGCGACAATTTGACGCACCATCTACCCCATTTTGGCCCGATGAGTCATCGCCGCGGGCGCTCATCGAGCCGCATTTCTCCGCGGCGTTTTCTTCTACGGCGGTTCACCGCGCTGGTCTGTCGTGTTTCGTGCCGACCGACGCAGGTACCCCCATAGCATTAATCAGACCAGCATCCCCCAATGTTGCGCCGGCGTGCGGCCATCAGCCGATGCACTCGACCGTCAGGTCGACGGCGCCGCGCAAGGTATTGGCGACGATGCAGCCGCGCTCGGCGATCGTCACCAGTTTCTGAATCTGAGCGGCCGGGTCACAGACCGCACTCACGCGCATGCGGATCGCGGTGTAGCGCGGCGGCGCCTCCGCCAGATCGCCCTCGATCTCCACTTTCGCAGCGGACAGTGCCACGTCGCGTGCCACGGCGGCGGCGAGCAGGTTGCTCATGAAGCAGCCGCCCAGCCCCATCAGCATCGCCTCGCCACCCATCGGTCCCTTGTCCTG
>JAGRHB010000411.1 GCA_020445245.1 Gammaproteobacteria bacterium | reverse complement strand
GTGCAGGCGGCCAGGCCAGCGGTTGCTATGACCAGCACCAACAGCTGCGCAGATATTCGCCGTCTGCGCGGCGTTGCGGGCAGACGGTCCGCCGGGAAACCGAGGTTCATTTGCGCCAGAACGCCGGCGTCAGCAGTACCAGCAGGGTGAAGATCTCCAGGCGGCCCAACAGCATCGCGAAACACAGGATCCACTTGCCGGGGTCATGCATCTCCGCGTAATGCGCACCCACGCCACCGAGCCCGGGGCCGAGGTTGTTGATACTCGCCGCCACTGCGCTGAAAGCGGTCATCAGGTCCAGGCCTGTGGTCGCCAGGGCCAGGTACATCACGGTGAAGCTGGCGACATAGAGGGCAAAGAAACCCCACACGGCCTCCACTACGCGCGAATCCACGTTCTTCGTCCCCACACGCACCGGGATGTGCGCGCTCGGATGCACCAGACGGGTGATCTCACGCAGTCCCTGTTTGACCAGCAGCAGCAGGCGGATCACCTTGATGCCGCCGCCGGTGGATCCGGCACAGCCGCCAACGAAACTGGAAAACAACAACAGGATCGCGATGAAACCGGGCCAGTTGTAGAACTCCGCGGTGGTGAAACCGGCGGTTGTGCCAATCGACACCGCCTGAAAAAGCCCGTTGGTCAGGGCGTCCTGCCAGCGGTCGTAGGTCTCGGTGAAATACAGACCCAGGACGGTCAGGGTACTGACCAGGGTGATCAGGAAGAGGTAAAAGCGGAACTCCGAGTCGTGCCAGTAGCCGGACACGCTGCGGTGCCGGAAGGCGATGAAATGCAGCGAGAAGTTGATCCCGGCCAGAAACATGAACACGACCGCGATCATGTCGATCAGGGGGCTGTTGAAATAGCCCATGCTGGCATCGTGGGTCGAAAAGCCCCCGATCGCCACCGTCGAAAATGCGTGGCCGACGGCGTCGAACACACTCATGCCGGCCAGCCAATAGGCAAACCCGCAGGCGATCGTCAGGCCGAGGTAGATATACCACAGTGCCTTCGCGGTCTCCGTGATGCGCGGCGTGAGTTTGTTGTCCTTCATCGGACCCGGAGTCTCGGCGCGATACAGCTGCATACCACCGATACCGAGCATCGGCAGTACAGCCACCGCCAACACGATGATGCCCATGCCTCCCAGCCACTGCAGCTGCTGGCGGTAATACAGAATCGACAGCGGCAGCTCTTCGAGATTGGTGATCACGGTCGCACCCGTGGTCGTCAACCCGGATACCGACTCGAACATCGCATCCGTTAGTGACAGGTGCGGGTGTTCGGCGAGTATGAACGGCAGTGCACCGATCGCCGACAACACGAACCAGAACATTACCACGACGATGAAACCGTCACGCAGGCGCAGCTCGCGGCGCACCTTTCTCACCGGCAACCAGCTGATGATGCCGACACCCAGGGTCAGGGCGAAGGCGCTGGCGAACGCGACAGCGGCACCGTCCCGTGCCATCAGGGCGACGATGAACGGCGGCATCAGGGTAAAACTGAACACGGTCAGCAACAGCCCGAGAATGCGCTGAACGGCGGCGAGCGACATCATGATCAGAGAAACGTGATGCCGACCTGGAACAGCCGTTCTACATCAGAGATTCGTCGCTTGTCGGTAAGGAACAGGATGACGTGGTCCTCCGATTCGATCACCGTATCATGGTGCGCGATGATGACCTCGTCACCGCGCACGATGGCACCGATGCTGGTGCCTTCCGGCAGCTTGATGTCCTCGACCGCACGGCCGACGACGCGCGACGAGGTGCGGTCACCGTGTGCCACCGCCTCGATCGCCTCGGCCGCGCCGCGGCGCAGCGAGTGCACCATGACCACGTCGCCACGCCGCACGTGGGTCAGCAGCGTGCCGATGGTTGCCTGTTGCGGTGAGATCGCAATATCGACGGTGCCCGAATGCACGAGATCGACATAGGCGGCGCGGTTGATCAGGGCCATCACCTTGCGCGCACCCAGGCGCTTGGCCAGCATCGCGGACAGGATATTCGCCTCGTCGTCATTGGTGACCGCGCAGAACACATCGGTGTCCTCGATGTTCTCTTCCAGCAGCAGGTCCTCGTCCGCCGCATCGCCCTGCAGCACGATCGTGTGATGCAGATCCTCGGAGACGCGCCGTGCCTGCGCCTCGTTGTGTTCGATGATCTTGACCCGGTAGTCATTCTCCA
>JAGRHB010000410.1 GCA_020445245.1 Gammaproteobacteria bacterium | reverse complement strand
ACCGCAGAGGCTGTTATCGAAGTGCTGAGCCGCCTGAATCTGGTCGGGGTGACCGAGCGCATCGACCAGTTTGTCAGGCATTTCCAGGACTTGACGGGCACCATCCCGTCCGGCCGATCGCTGCCCCTGCCACGCGAAAACAGGAATCCCGCTTATCGGGTACCACTGTCATTGCTGGATGACCCGGTTGTCGGCACGTATCTGTCCGAGTACAACAGTATCGACATGGCGTTGTACACACACGCCGAGAAGCACCTGGCACCCTGACCAAAACCGCTGATGGATATCATCGAACAGTACGTCACCAGCTACCCGTCGCCGCAGAACCTCGTCGACCTGTTCGGCGGCGAATGGCTGTCGCGCTTTCCGCCGCCGCATGACGACCTGACCGGTGGCACCGTGCCGCTGTTCCAGGATTCGCGGATCAACTGGGCCGGCCGGTGCATCGGCGGATTCGCCGGCGCCCGGGTGCTCGAGCTGGGGCCCCTCGAAGGGGGGCACAGCTACATGCTGGAGCAGCAGGGTGCGGCCAGCATAATGGCCATCGAGGCGAACTCGCGGTCCTATATGAAGTGCCTGATCACCAAGGAGATTCTGCAGCTGCAGCGGGTCCGGTTCCGCCTCGGTGATTTCATCGAGTACCTGCGCGAGCCCGACGAGGCGTTCGACATCTGTATCGCCAGCGGGGTGCTGTACCACATGCAGAATCCGGCCGAGCTGATCGGCCTGATCGCGGCCCGGGTCAACAGGATCATGCTCTGGACCCACTATTACGACGAGGACGTGATACGCGCCCACCCAAACCTGCAGGGCGGCAAGTTCAGCGGTCGCCGCTCGGCCGAGTACGAAGGCTTCCCGCACGACCTGTACCGGCTGAACTATCTCGATTCGCTGAAATCGCGCAAATTCGCTGGCGCGGCCGCGACCTACAGCCACTGGATGACGCGCAGCGATATTCTGGGATGCCTGGAGCATTTCGGGTATGGTGATTTCCAGATTGCTTTTGAGGACAAGGCGCACCCGCATGGGCCCTGTTTTGCGGTGGTTGGCACCCGGCAGGCAGTCGGCTCGCCGGGTGGTCTTTGACTAGGAAGAAGAGAGATGAAGCGTAACGTACCAGGCGGTTATGCAAGCCAGCGCGTAATGGGCCAACGTCACACCGTGCCCAACGTGACCAACATCAGCGAATCCCTAGGTGATGTTCGCCGCCCGGCTGCTGGCGGCCTGTCGTTCGAACGAAGAGCCTTGCTGGTCCTGGGCATGCACCGCAGTGGCACTTCCGCGGTCACCCGGATGTTGAGCCTGCTTGGCGCCGACCTGCCGGAGAATTTGATGCTGCCGAAAGAGGGCAACAACGAGGCAGGTTTCTGGGAGTCGCTCGACGCCTATTCGCTGAACGACGAGATCCTGGCATCGGCAGGGTCTGGCTGGGACGACTGGCGCACCTTCAACAAGGAATGGTTCCGCTCGCCCTCGTTCGGCGAATTCAAGTCGCGCGCGCTCCAGCTATTGGATCGCGAGTTCGCCAATTCCAGTCTCTTTGTTCTCAAGGATCCGAGAATCTGCCGCCTGGCGCCGTTCTGGGTCGAGGTGATCCGCGAGTTCGGGGCCAAGGTCAATTGCGTGCTGCCATTGCGCAGTCCTCTTGAGGTTGCTGCCTCGTTGCAGAGACGCGATGGCTTCGGGCCGGCAAAAGGGCATGCCCTGTGGCTGCGCCACGTGCTCGATGCCGAAAGGGCCACGCGGAAGCTCCCACGCGTATTCGTGGAGTTTGATGCTCTGTTGGAGGATTGGCGTAGCACTGCCAAGCGTGTCGGCGACGAGCTGTCGCTGGTTTGGCCACGACAGTCGGCGCTGGCGGAACTGGAGATCGACCGGTTTCTGAGCGAGCGGCATCGCCACCACTGGGTTGGCCGGTCCGGCATCGAGCACAGATCTGACGTGACCGGTTGGGTGCGGACGGTCTCCAAGGCGCTTGCAAGACTGATGAACAATCCACACGCGAAAAAGGCCCAGCATCGCCTCGACAAGGTCAGGCAGGAGTTCGACCGGGCGAGCGTGGTGCTCGGCTCGGTACTGCTCGAGGAGGAAGTCGCCCGGCAGGCGGTGGACCGCCGAGTTGAGATTATGGAGCACGACGCGGCTGGTTTGCGTGAAGAACTCGAGCGCCGCGATGTGCGGCTTGGGGAA
>JAGRHB010000409.1:1102-2191 GCA_020445245.1 Gammaproteobacteria bacterium | reverse complement strand
AGGAAGGCGGCAGCCTGGCCGGTGCCGGCGTGATGGGCCTGCTGTCGGCGCTGATCGTCGGCCCCTGCGTGGCGCCACCCCTGGCCGGTGCGCTGATCTACATCGGCCAGACCGGAGACGCGGTGCTTGGTGGACTGGCGCTGTTTGCGATGTCGATGGGCATGGGCGCACCACTGATCGCGATCGGCACTTCGGCGGGCAAACTGCTGCCACGTGCCGGCAGCTGGATGGACGCGGTCAAGGCGGTGTTCGGCGTGGTCATGCTGGGCGTCGCGATCTACCTGCTCGAACGCATCATCTCGCCGGTCGCAGCCATGCTGCTGTGGGGCATCCTGCTGGTCGTCTCGGCGGTCTACATGGGTGCGATCAGCCCGGTGCCCGAAAATTCAACCGGCTGGCGCAAGCTGTGGAAGGGGCTTGGCATCGCGATGCTGGTCTACGGCACCCTGTTCCTGATCGGCGCCGCCGCCGACGGCAAGGACACCCTGCAGCCGCTGCGCGGCGTGGTGCTCGGTGGCGGCGGTGCCGCGGCGGCCGAAGAGCATGTCGCGTTCAAGCGCATCAAGACGATTGCCGATCTCGACCGCGAGCTGGCGGCCGCCAAAGCGCAGGGCCGACCGGTGATGCTCGACTTCTACGCCGACTGGTGCATCTACTGCAAGCAGATGGAAAAGCAGACCTTCCCGGATCCGCAGGTGCGCAGCGCCATGGCGCAGATGGTGCTGCTGCAGGCGGACGTCACCGACAACGACGATGCGGACAAGGCCCTGCAGAAGCACATCGGCATACCGGCACCGCCGGCGATGATCTTCTGGGGTCCGGACGGCATGGAACGCAAGCACCTGCGCCTGCTCGGCTTCATGGGACCGGAAGGCTTTGCCCCGCACGTCAGAGAGGCGCTCAAACCTTGAAAATCAGCAACTACTTCCTGATCGCGATTGGCGGCGCCGTGATCGGCGCGGCCAGCGGCTTCGCCTGGCGTGCGTATGACGACGCCGGCCGGGCCGAGGTGCAGACGCCGGTCGCCGCGGTGCGTCAGGTCGACGTACTGCCGAACTTCACCTACCCCGACCTCGATGGCCGGCAGCG
>JAGRHB010000409.1:0-1078 GCA_020445245.1 Gammaproteobacteria bacterium | reverse complement strand
CGTGGTCCTCAACTTCTGGGCCACCTGGTGTCCGCCCTGCCGAAAGGAGACGCCGGAGTTCGTCGCCCTGCAGGCTTCCTTCGGCGAACAGGTGCAGTTCATCGGCATCGCGATCGACGACGAAGACCCGGTGCGCGAATTTGCCGATACCTATGGGGTGAATTACCCACTGCTACTGGGTGACGTGGACGCGGTCGCGATGTCGCGCAGTCTCGGCAACCGGTACGAAGGACTGCCTTTCACGGTCGTCGCCAGGCCCGGCGGCGGTGTGGTGCTGCGCCACACAGGCGGTCTGGAGCGCAGCCAGCTCGAACCTCTGCTGCGCGAACTGACCGGGGCCGGATGAGGTCAATTGTCCGCCTTCAGGCGACCGGCAGATCTTTATTCCTTCTCCCCCCGGGAGAAGGTTAGGATGAGGGCATTCCGAACCGATGGTTCGGTACAGATCAACCCTCACCCCGTCCCTCTCCCTGAGGGAGAGGGGGAGATCGGGTTGAGAAGGTGTTACCACGACGCCCCCGCCCCTCTCACTCGGGGAGAAAGAGCAGCCGATCGTTACGGTTCATGACGGTGGCCGGAAACCACCCGGGTCGGTCGGTGAAGCGTCCGTGCGACGTCCCGCAAAGGGAATTCCCGGCCTAGACAAAGCTGACGGCCTGTCCGACAATTGCCGGCAATTCATCGCCATTTCGGCGCAAATCCCTGCAATTGTTCCGTTACAGGATCTGCGGGCGCATGAGGAAACGAATCCAGATGGCGCATATTCTCGTCCTGAACGGCCCCAACCTGAACCTGCTGGGTTCGCGTGAACCGGGGCACTATGGCCAGGATACGCTCGCCACGATCGAAGGCCGACTGGGCGCACTCGCCACCGGTCACCAGATCGCGTTCTTCCAGAGCAATGCCGAACACCGGCTGATCGAACGCATTCACCAGGCGGGGACCGAAGGGGTGGACTTCATCCTGTTCAATCCCGCCGCCCTGACCCACACCAGTATCGCGCTGCGCGATGCACTGTTGGGGGTCGCCATACCGTTCATCGAGGTCCATGTCTCGAACGTGTACGCCCGCGAACCTT
>JAGRHB010000040.1 GCA_020445245.1 Gammaproteobacteria bacterium | reverse complement strand
AGTGGCGACTCCGGATACCGCAGGGTGATGTGCATTACACCTGCGTCGTCTGTGCTGCCGCCCACCGACAGTGCACCGAATGCCGTATCCGCTATCCGCACGCTGCGCACGCGGCCGCTCAGCGTATTGCCGGTTGCATCGTGCCGGACCAACCCCTGCAGCACGATATCGCCGCCCTGACACAGCAGCTTGATGCGCTCGCGTCCGCCGGCCGACGTGCTGTCGGCATCGCATTCGGCGCGCAGCGACGATTCGGCAGCCGGCAAACGTTCCAGCTGCCGATCTATGCGCAGCAGGTCGGCAGTGGCAATGAACTGCACCAGGCCTTCGACGGCCCGCTCGACAAGCCCGTCGCCTCCGGGGGCCCACACGGACGCGGCAGGGCGCGGCATCAGGGGTTCCGATCGACCGTCCACATCGGCCCGCTGTCGCAACCTGTCCTGATCATCGCCACCAGCCGGCGTCGCCACCCCGGCCAGGGGTTTGCGGTTGGCGATATCGGCATCCGGAATCAGCAGTCCGTCTGGCCAGGCCTGAAGCGACCTTCTCGACATGACCGTTCGCAAAGTGCCGTGGTAGCCGTCCGATACATGGTCGAAGCCGCGCCCACCGTTGAGTGCGAACTGCAGGGTGCGATCGAAAAGCGCGCGACGACAGTCATCGGCGCCCTCACCGAAACCGCAGGCCTCCAGCCACAGCTTCTGCGTCAGCGCGAATGCATTGGCGCGATCGGTCGCATTGTCGATCGCGTAGGCGATGTCGACACCGGCCGCGACGGGAACACCGTGAAAATCCCTGCCGAGCTGTTCGAGTCTGCCGGCGACATCGCGACTGGCGTTGGTCTCGTCCCATAACGGCCGGGCAAAGATCGGGGCGGCATTCTGGTGGCATGCCGTGCAAACCACGCGGCGGGCGTACGAGACCTGCGGCTGTCCACCGGCACGATAGTCGCTCACCACCTGGAACTCGAAGCGTGCCGCCTGCTCGTTATAGCTGATGACCTCCAGTACATCGGCTGCCTCGAGATAACCGATGAACAAGCGGTCGCGCAGCAGCAGGCCGGCGTCGCCAGCAGGCTCGGCATCCACGGCGAGGACGATGCGCGGCGAATGGAAGAAGTCCGGGGCCGCGGCCTCACGCTGCAGTGAGCGACCCAGCGGGATCAGGACCCGTTTGACCGGCTGACCCAGGTAGGCGCTGTCGGCATCCAGTTGCGTACTGATCGCCGCGACCAGTTGCTCGAACGGATAGGGAATCACCTGCTGCCCGCTCGAGATCGTCAGATGGTCGAACAGTGAACGCCCCTGCGGCGGCCGGTCGGGACCTGGGCTGCCAGGATCCACCACCCAGACCGGATCTGCCGCAGCGACTGTACTGAGCATACAGGTCCCGACAACAGCGAGATGCAGCATCCGTCTGACCACAGCGTCATGCCCCTTGTCCTCAATGCCCCAGCGCTGCCAGCCGGCCAGGTCTCTGGCTGCCCGGCCAGCAGTCCTCGGCGGTCATACCTGTCTGCCTGAACGACGCACTGCCCGACTCGGCGACAGTCTCGTTGTACAGGGTGAAGTTGA
Organism: Gammaproteobacteria bacterium; assembly: GCA_020445245.1. The sequence continues at coordinate 8,730 of JAGRHB010000040.1, read as the reverse complement.
GCAGGAACACGTGCCCCATGTACGCACGACCCAGGTAGAACCCCGGCCGGACCATGCGGATCTCGTCACGGATCCTCAGGCCACGCCGCCCGGCGAGAAAGTCGGGGCGTTCGCGGTAGCCGTCGATCTCGTCGTTGTACGCGTAGTCGATGATGATCGACTCGCGGCGTGAATCAAGCAGGCTCTGGCCGCAATACAGCTTGGCCGGAAACAGCAACCAGGCGTCGTCCTGGATCAACCCGAAGATCTTGCGTCCGGGGATGTCCGTCTTCGGCAGCGCATCGGGGTCGTCGACCACCAGCTTGAGCAGCTTGCGGTCCTGGATCATGTTGCGCAGCAGGCGTTCGTCGCGATAGAACACCTTGCCCTTCCACAGCATCTGACCGATGGTCTCGAGCTTGTCGAGCTTGACCCGCACCGCCAGCCCCTTGATGCCACCCATGACCTCGGACAGCCGCTTGACGCCGCCACCGTCGGCAAAGAAGAAGGTCCCGTTATAGGCGCCATCCGGAACCGGACCGGCCGTCAGCCGCGCATAGATCTGGTCGACCTGTTCCTGGCTGAGTCGGGCCACGTTGTCCGGCGTCAGCTTCATCAGGTCCGCCGCTGACAGAGGGACCTCGTGCTCGACACGCGCGAAATCCGGCTTGCTCTGATAGTCATCGCCATGCGCGAGGAAGGGCACGTCCGGGGGCGCGACCTCGCCGCAGGCGGCGAGCAGCAGTGCGATCACTGCAGCGGGGAGATTCCTGGTCACTGACATGGGCTTCTCCTTGTTCCTTTACAACGTGGCAAGGAACGCAGTCAGCGCCCGCTTGTCATCCGTCGACAGGCCCTCACCAAAGCGGTGCCCGGCGTTCTCCACCGTGCTGGTGCAGGTGCTGTACAAGCGGCTGAGCAGCGGCAGCCTGTCACCGGCGATACCGATCACCTGTTCAGGGTTCTTGAGAATCGCCTTGGTCAACGCGCCGATCTCGGCGGATGCGGCCCTGGCGTCACCGGCGCCGACGCGCTGGAGCATGCGTTCTTCGAGCTTGTCGCTGTCGAGCACGGACAACACCATGTCGCGCAACAGCTCCTTGTGCTGGAAGCTGCCATACAGTCCGGCCGGCGTGCCGGCAGGTACTTCGATCTCGATCCCGATCAGCTTTTCGCTCTCACCGTCCCAAAGCTTGGGTCCGATGGCCCGGCGTATGGGCTGGTCGATCAATGTCGTCTTGGCAATCCGCCTGTCCGGGTTGAGCAGCTCATCCACCGAGGCGAGGAACAAGCGGTAGCGCCCCTCGACCGACGGGTCGTACGCGAAGCATTCCGGCGGGTTGGCGAGGCGCTTGCCATCGGCATCGACATACGGCGAGCGGTAGAACTCGTCGTTCGGATCGCTCGGCCGGCCACACAGCTCAGGCCCGATGGCATTGTTGTGCAGGAACGGCGCGTGCGCCCAGAGGTCGACCAGCGAGACGTTGCGGTAGTAACCGCGGCCGCCGCCGGTCTGGTCGGCGAGGTTGGCGTCCGGTTCGCGCGAACGGTAGGTCTCGGACGCGAACTCCTCCCAGACATGCCCCTTCATATGATTGGAGTGCAATGAACGGCAACCGTAGGTGCCGACCTCAGAGGCCGGCGTCGAGCGGTCGTTCCCCATCCAGTCCTCTCGCACACCCGCGGTCTGCGATGCCTTGTGGAAATCGCGCGCTTCCGGCGCCCCGTCCTGACTGGAGTGGCAACGTGCACAGTTCTGCGCAAACACCAGGCGGCCGCGGTCCACGGCACCGTCACCATACTCGGCATCCAGCGCGGCGATCCATTCGTCGAGGTCGGCATGTCCCTTGGCCTTCCAGATCGGCGATGAATAGGCCTTCTTCGACAGCAGGAAGCTGATGACATCGTGCGCGCGATCTTCGATCGCACGGAAGTTGGGGCAGTCGCGCCGGCACTGCCCGATGTCGAATGGGGTCTGCCCGAAGTTGCGCTGCTGCGGGTCCAGCTGATACAGGTCGGTGAGGTGATTCAGCCAGCATTGCTCGGAGCAGGATCCGATGTTGATGTACACCCGCTGCACGGCGAGCAGGTCGCCGACCGAATCCTCCCCGCCCTTGAGGATGTGAAACACCGATTCGCGCTCGATGCCCTTCTGCCAGCACTTGCCGGCCTTGCCCGGTTCGCACCAGCACTCACGCTCATTGGCACCATCCGGGCAGCTGTTCGCGGGACGCCAGCGATCGATAAGCTCATCGGCAAAACGCGGACGCTGCAGCACATTGACCAGCGCATTGATGGTGCCCGGGTTGTTGACCTGGTCCGTGGGCACGGCCGAGGTATCGACCACGCCCGGGCGTGTATGCGAAAACACCTGCCACTGCAGACTGTCTTCGCTCATCCCCGACACCATGATCTCGGACAGACGCGAATACTGGTTACCGATCGCGCCGATCAGGTTTTCCCATTTCGGGTTGGCCGGGTCTTCGGGTGGATTGGTCGGATCAAAGGCGATGTGACAGCCGCCGCAGGCCATGCCCACCAGGAACGGGGGCTCGACCGAACCGTCTCCGAGCTTCCTCGCCTGGTAGTCGGACAGCCCGGCGTCATCAGCCATCCTGCGAGCGAAGCCGTCCCAGGTACCCAGCGTGCCACCGTTGACCTTGCGCCAGGCATCCTTGTCGAAACGTGGATTGGGAAACTTGCGCAGGCCCATGGCACCGGTCGATGTACCGAAGGCAAGATGGCAGGGGTCCTCGCGCATACCGGCGCCCTGGTGCGGATGTTCTCCCGGCATCGGCGGATCGACGAAGTCGCAAGCAGGGTCACGGTAGCCTTCGCGACCGACGAACTTCAGCAGTTCATCGTCGCCGTAACACCAGTCGAAACCAAAAGTCTCGTCGAGGCTGGTGGCCGGGCAACCGGCCGAACCCGGTGTACAGCAACCGGGGTTGTTGACCAGCCCCCAGGTCCTGAAACGCTGGTCGCGCTTGTCGCTGCGCAGTACCCGCCACCAGTCGATCAGGACGCCCATGCGCTGCTGAAAGACATAGGTGTGGAACCGATCGTTACCGGCGGTTGCCTTGTACCAGATCTCGCGTCCGGCACGTTCCTGTGGGGACAGTCCTGCAGCACCGGCATGAAAGCCCGCGTCATCGAAGGAGACCGGCGCCAGGTCGGCATTGGCGTGACCAAGCAACAGGGGCAGCAGAACTGCTGCAACGACACTGGAGACACTGCGGGCGATCATTTCGATCCTCCTCTTCGGCGGTCAGGCACTGCCTGGCAGCCGTCCTCCGGGAGTCTGCGTTCCCTTTAGGTCAACAAAAAACAACGCATGTTTCCTGCGAACCAGCGTCTACGCGCGGTTCACATGGCCGGCACAGTTGCGTTGTCTCGTTGACGTAGTTCTAGTTGCCGGATTGGGAAACATCAAGCCGACAGGAATGCAAAGCACCGATGTTGCAATGTGCTATATCCGCAATACCCTTTGGCGAAACTGCACAGGCCTGGTAGAACCTTCGCAAGGTATGCAGCCCAACGGCGCCGCCCCGTTGGCGTGATCCGTATTGCAGCGACGCGTACCGGGGTGGTGCATGTGCATGCACTGCGCGGAGACTTACCTCGAAGCGACGGGGACGACCAGGCCCGGGACGCCGTACCGGAAGTCTGGCCTCACTGTATCGCCCCGCCCCACCTGCTGCAGCTCGGCCATGAGCTGTCCAAGTGTCTGCGCCAGAAGCGGCTCCGCAGGCAGGTCACCGCGCAACCTGAAGCCGATAAGGCCACTGCGCTGTGCCGACCCCATGAGCCGCCGCCAGCCGGCGGTCAGTCGGTAGACCAGCGGTGAATCGGTAACGGTATCGCCGACGTAGTAGACATACAGTGCGTGGCGAGCGTCATCCGAACCCTTGCGCCGCCATGTCTTATGTACGAATCCAAAGCACTCCTGCGGCAGGCACTCACGATAGCGGGCGCTGGACGCGTGCCGCCATTCACCGCTGCCGTCAGGATCGAGGAGGGATTCATCCACCCGGCCGCGACCCCCTTCGGTGTCGACCAGGACGATGTCCATGTTGTGGTCGTGCGGAATCACCAGCATTCGTTTCAGCTGCGCCCCCTGTTCAACCGGCCATTCGCTCCCGGGATGGAGGCGTTGCAGATCGTGCAACAGATCGCCGGTATCGCTGTCGGCGCGGGCAGCCAGGTTCTGCACCGGGACAATCACCAGCAATACCATCAGGCCCGCCAGCGAAGGCGCAAACCGGGTGATGCGCCGACCAACGACGGACGGGGGCTGCGGCACCGACGCCAGCCCCGACCTTTGACCCCTCGGTGCCAACTTCAAAGTCAGGAAGAAAAGCAACCCAATACCGGCGAACAGCGCCAGCCATTGCAGGTCCTGGTGCGCCGCCATATCCATCTGCGAGCCCTGCAAATGATCGATGCCGACGATCAGCCACACGCGCAGCGCATTGGTCAAGACACCGATGACTGCACCCATCGCGGCCATCAGCAACACCCTGCCGAACGAGCGGAACATCAAAATGCCGAAACTGTAGGCCAGGAATCCGCCCAGAGTGACGAAGGTCAACCCCGAGCAGGCGTCGACCACGACGTAGCGATGCTCACCGATGTAGACCATGAAACCGTCAATACGGTGCGGCAGATCCAGCGCCAGGGCGAACCATTCGATCCACTTCACCGTCAGGTCCCGCAGCACCGGCTGCAGTATGTCACCACTGGGAACCAGCATGAACAGCATCGCCATCATGGGCAGAAGCCGTCGGTAGGTGGTCCAACCAAGCGCACTTAGTGCTATACCCTGCAGCACGAAGACCAGCGCCAGATGCTGCCCGACGCGGATGTCGACGACATAGGCGAGACCCCAGCAAACCACCGCAACCGCGATCACCATCAGGCCTGTTCCATCAGGACGCGGTGTCATCGCCAGGATCCAGTCGCGGTGATACCAGGCAACCGCATACACGAACATGGGTATCACCAGCCAGGCGTACTGGTAGGCCTCGGAATTGGCCCATATCCCGGCGAGGTCGAGCATGGTGGGCCAGAGCGCGAGCATCGCAAGCACCAGGCCGATAAACGAATGCCACAGGGCCTGTTTCCACGCATCGCCGAGGCGGATGGCGGGCACGGGCTGCGCCTCACAAGCGTCGTCGCGTGCCGGGTAAGACATGCCGCGACGATACTCGAACGGTTGCAGCAGCACCGGTGCGAGCGCCGTATCCAGGGGTCGATGGAAATACTGCAGGCCGAAATGGGGAATCCGCGCATCGGCGGGATCTGTATAGGTGCCGAACAACCGATCCCACACTGTCAGCACCCCGCCGTAGTTGCTGTCGGTCTGAGGCTGCAGGTCCGAGTGATGGATGGCATGTACCGCGGGCGTGACGAGCCAAAGCCGCAATAGTCGATCGACATTTTCCGGCAACACGATGTTGGCGTGCGTGAACAGCGCGGACAGGGTCGCCAAGGTAACGTAGAACGCCAGTGCCTGTGCCGAGAAACCAAGCGCGAATACCAGCAGCAAGGTGGTGCAGACGGCGAGCATGGCCTCCAGCGGGTGGTGCCTTTCGGCGGTGGTGATGTCCAGGGCCGTATCACTGTGATGCACCAGATGGACCCGCCACAGCATGGGGACTTCGTGATAGATGCGATGTTCCCAGTAACGCCAGGCATCGAGCAGCAGAAACACCAGCAGTGCCTCCAGCAGCGGTGGCAGCTGCCATTGCGCGATCCAGCCGTCGCGGATGCCCGCGGCCGCCTGCTCCGCACTGAACGGAAAAACGGCCGTAACCAGAATACCGCCAAGCAGCATCAGACCGATGTTGGTCAGCCAGCGGTGCTCGATCCGGTTGGCGGCCCGGCGCCACGGCGACACCCACTCCAGCAGGAGCAGCACAGCCACCACGCCTGCCACCGCGGCAGTACTCAGGCTATAGGATTCCATTGCGGATGCAGACGCGTGCGCCGCGGGACGGCCGGCGGTCGTGCACTACTTCCTTTTGCGTTTGACCAACTGGATACCGGCGATCAGGGTCAGGGCCGCGATCGCCGCGACACCACCGATCCCGACCGGCAGGGCGCCACCCAGGGACGCGGGCAACAAACTCCCCACCGCCGTGCCCATGACGCCGCCCAGGTCTACCGCCAGCCGGGAACCGAGGGGCTGCGATGCCATCGCTGGCGCGGCCACACACACAAGTAACGTCGTCACAGCCAGATATTTCATGGTCATTCGCGATTCTCCCGCGGGTGGTTGCCGGCGCCCCAATGGTCGGGACATGGCGTTTGACGGGACAACCAGGCAATATCGGGGCCGCGAATGAAAACATGTTAAATAATCACATGTTACGCTGTCGTCACGCGACCAGCGCACCATTCCCTGTAAAGAAAGCCGACATCAGAAAACGGGGGCACAGGACGAAACAAGCCCCCCCATGAAACGGGCGGCCACGGATCCAGTCGTTAAGGCGAGAATGAGAGGATTGCCGAGGCAGGCGCGGCGCGACAACCGGATTCAACAACCACACATGGCACTGAACTCGACGATCTTTCGATGTGCGCTGCAGGTATCCGACCTGGACCGCGGCCACTATCAGACCCACAACCTGACGCTCGCCCGCCATCCATCCGAGACGGACGAGCGCATGATGGTGCGCCTGCTGGCTTTCGCGCTCAACGCAGATGAGCATCTGCGATTCACCCGCGGGCTCAGTCAGGATGACGAGCCCGATCTGTGGCAGCACTCGCTCAACGGCGATATCACGCTCTGGGTGGAAACGGGGCAACCCGACGAAAAGCGGATCAGGAAGGGCTGCGCAAGATCCGAGAGGGTCATCGTCTATTGCTTCCAGCATCGTTCGGCCAGCGTCTGGTGGAAACAGATCTCGGCAAAACTCGAACGCTTCGCCCACCTGTCAGTCTTCAAGCTGCCTGAAGGCACCAGCGAGCAGCTTGCATCCCTTGCCCAGCGCAACATGGATCTGCAATGCACCGTACAAGAAGGCGAGATCTGGTTGTCCGATGACAACACCAGTATTCAGTTCACGCTCGAGCAATTGCGGTGACAGCACCGAATTGAAGCCGGAGCCACATGAGTTACTCGGGCATGCCGGCTTTACGAAGATCTTCAATCAAGGTACGCATGCGCTCCTCGTCTTTGATTGGGTGAGCGGCCTTGAGAAGGCTGATGGTTTCCGCGGGACTAAAGGCTCGGATCTCCTCCACCTCCCACTGCGCGTCACCCAGTCGGCCAGCACGGGCATAACTGGCGGCGAGATGCAGCCTTACAGGCATCGCATTCGGATTGCGGCTCCGCGCATCTTCCAGCGTCTCGATGGCCTCTTCAATGCGACCAAGCGTGTAGTAGGCCCGGCCCAGGTTGTAGGGGTAGTCCCATGTGTAATAGGGGTTGAGTTGCATGCCTTTTTTTATCAAGGTGATGGCCGACTCCGGCTCACCCAGTGCGTTCTTGATCAAGGCCAGCAGACCGTATCCATCGGCATAGTTTGGCGCTATGGCCACGGCACTGGCGACCGCCGACTCGGCCGTGTCGTATTCTTTGCGCATCAGGTGCACATAGCCGAGCGACCAGTGGGTCTGCGGAATTGAGTTGTCGAGTTCCACGGCCTTCTGCGCCAACTCGAGTGCCAGATCTATCATTTGTGTCGGGGAGTCCGTCCAGCCGCGGCGATAGTTATAGGCGAGTGAATAACCCAGGGCACCATAGGCACGGCCATAGCCCGGGTCCGCCGCGATCGCCTTTCGATATGCCGCCTGCGCCTGCTGATTGGTTTCCCGCGTGCTGATCTTGGAAAGGCGCTGCCCCTCCTGGAACTGGTCGTAGGCGACAAGGCTATTGGTCGTCCGACGTGTCAGACGCTCAGCCTCCTGCGGCGACAGGTTGATGGCCAGTGCATCGACAATGCTCCTGGTCACTTCATCCTGCACCTCGAATACCTCGGTGACCTCCCGATCGTAACGTTTGGCCCACTGCTGGAGTCCTGTCTTCGCGTCGACCAGTTGGGCATTCACCCGCACAGAGTTTCCGTGTCGACGAATGCTGCCCTCCAGCACGAAATCCACGCGCAGTTCTTCGGCAAGCGCGCGCGTGGATACCTGTTTTCCCTTGAATGTAAACGAGGTATTGCTGGCGATTACCAGGAGGTTGGAGACGCCGGAAAGATCGGTGATGATGTCTTCCGTGATGCCGTCAGTAAACGAATCATTCAGTGGCGGTTCACTGAGGTTATCGAATGGCAGCACGACGATGGTCGGCGGCTCGGTGCTTGTGAGCTGCAGGGATCCGCTGTCCATTGCCTGTTTGTCGGTTCGCATCGTCGCAGGCACGAAGAACCACAACAGCCCCGCGGCCAGGCAGAGCAGAACAGCGGCCAGTACCAACCGCGGCAGTACAGAGCGGCCGGAAACCGTTGATATCACCTTGGTGGCCGGATCGCCGGTCACCGTGCGAGGTGCCACCTGTCCGGCCGCCGGATGCTCCACTGAGGCAATCAACTGATAACCCCGTTTCGGGATAGTGGCGATATATCGCGGCTCGCGCGCGCTATCACCCAACGCCTTGCGCAGCTTGATCACAGTGCTGGTGACGGCGTCATACCCAACGATCGCGCCATGCCACACAATCCGTTCCAGATCGTCACGCGAAACGACCTCGCCGGGACGCGAAGCCAGGTAAACCAGCACCTCGATTGCCTTCGGCTCGAGCCG
>JAGRHB010000408.1 GCA_020445245.1 Gammaproteobacteria bacterium | reverse complement strand
TGACCCAGATTCTCGCCAATCTGCATAGGGATCACTACCGCCGGACGCAACCCGAGACCGGCCAGGACACCGATCTGCTGCCGAGCAGGGACGACCCGGAAGAACAGGCCGACCGCACCCAGCTGATCACTCGCACCCGGCGTGCGATCGGGCTGCTGAACGATGACCAGCGACAGGTGCTGACGCTGGTGGATCTGGCCGAGTTCAGCTATGCCGACACCGCAATGATTCTGAACGTGCCGGTCGGCACCGTGATGAGCCGGTTGTCACGGGCACGCCGGCACATGCGCGAAATCCTTCAACAGCAAGGCATAGGACATGCCGATGTCGTACCGCTGAGGAGACCCCAATGAACTCCAGTGACGAATTCGAACTCAATGCCTTCGTCGACGGCGAGCTGAGCGCTGACCAGCAGGCAGAGATGCTCGAGGCCATGCGTGCCGATCCGGAACTCGCGCGCCGGGCCTGTGAACTCGGACAGCTCAAGGCTCAGATCCGCCTCGCCTATGGCACACCGCCGCAGGTCCGGCGGCGCGGCGCGGATAAGGTCAGGGAGTCCTGGCGGGCGATTGCCGCGAGTTTCACGCTGTTGTCGGTCGGGATGGTCGGTGGCTGGCTGCTGCATGCCGGCAACCCGGACGACAGGGCGGCCAACGCCGGCCGCTTCGTCGTACTTGATGCCGACGGTCGTGGCCGGGCCCCGGCGGTGGCTGCAGACGAAGAGACACGCATCGTGTTTCACCTGACCAATGCCGATCAGACGGTGGCCGGGGAGCTCCTGGACGAGGTCGAAGGCATGCTGAACGCATACGCGGCCGATGGTCATCCGCTGCGTGTCGAGGTGGTCAGCCACAGCGAGGGCCTCGACCTGCTGCGCGAATCACTGTCAGGCCACAAGGAACGCATCCACCAGCTGGCCGGGCGATTTCCGAACCTCGCCTTCGTCGCCTGCAAGAACACCATCGACCGCCTCAGGGTGGAACGTGGTATCGAGGTGAAACTGATTCCTGACGCCGAGGTCATCGACTCGGGTGTCAGCCATGTCGTCAAACGACAAAAAGAAGGCTGGTCGTATATTCGCGTCTAGCCACAATTCCCACGCAACAAACTGCCGCAGAGCAGGACAGAGGAGAATGTGATGAAGAAGCTGATGGGTGTTTTATTTGCAGGCTTGGTTGGCCTGACGACCTGGTCCGGCGTAGCGACCGCCGCGACCGAGGGTGTGAAGCAGAAAGTCGTTTACCACGTCAACGAGGATGATCCGAAGCAACAGACCGGGGCCCTGCGCAACATACAGAACCATATCAACGCGGTCGGCAAGGACAATCTCGACCTGCGTGTGGTGATGCATGGCAACGGGGTGTCGATGGTCCTGCTGCCCGACGCCCTTGGACGGGTGAAGGGGTTCAAGAACGCCAACGCCGATCCGCAGATGCAGGCATCGATCGACGCCCTCAAGGGCCAGGGCGTCTCGTTCAAGGTCTGCAACAACACGCTGACCGGCCGCAAGGTCAACAAGGATGAAGACCTTTATATGGTGGATGCTGCCGACATCGTTCCCAGCGGCGTGGCCGAACTCGCCATACTGCAGGGTCAGGGGTTTGCGTACATCAAACCCTGACACCGCCGTCCTCGTGGCACCTGAGGGTCCGCATCGGCGGACCCTTTTTTGTTTGATCCCGGGATCAGGCTGGATGGCGCAATAAACGGCGCCGGAATCCGGTCTTTTTGGTGATGGCCAACATACGCTCCGAATTCGATACCCTGGCACATGCGCTTGCGCCGGAACTGTTCCGTTACGCCATGGGCCTGTGTCACAACCCGCACACGGCGGAAGACCTGGTGCAGGAAACCTTTCTGCGTGGATGGCGTTCGCGCACCGACCTGCGCGACAGCAAGGCAGCCAAGGCCTGGCTGTACAGGATTCTGCGCAACGAGCATGCGCGGTTGTACGAGCGGCAGCGGCCGGAGGCCTGCGACCCGACCGTGTTGCCGGATATTCCGGACCGCGGCTATGACACCAGTGCCGAGGCCTTCGTCCTTCGGCGCGCGCTGGCCAAGTTGCAGGCGGATTACCGCGACCCACTGCTGCTGCAGGTGATCGGCGGCTTCAGCTGCCGCGAAATCGGCGACATCCTCGAACTCAACACGAATACCGTTCTCACCCGTCTGTTTCGCGCCCGCAAGGCAC
>JAGRHB010000407.1 GCA_020445245.1 Gammaproteobacteria bacterium | reverse complement strand
CATCAACGATCCCTACTACGCGGCAAAGCGCCAGGGTCTCTTCGTCGTCGCGGTACACTGTGCCTACCCGGCAGACACCTGCTTCTGCGCCTCGACCGGCGATGGCCCTCGTGCCAAGCAGGGCTTCGACCTCGCACTGAGCGAACTGGATGACGGCTTCATCGTCGAGATCGGCAGTGAACGGGGCCGTGCAATTGCCGCGCAGTTACCGTTGCTGAGCGCCACCGACGAGCAGGTTCGCGAGGCCGCCGACGCGATCACCGAGGCCGCGCACCGGCAGTTTCGCCAATTGCCATCCACCCATCTGCGCGACACCCTGTTCAGCCGGCTTCAGCACCCGCGTTGGGACGATGTTGCGGCGCGCTGCCTGGCGTGCGGCAACTGTACCAGCGTATGTCCAACCTGCTTCTGTCATGCGGAACATGACGATGTAGAACTGGGTGGCACCGCCAGCCGGCATCTGCGTGAGTGGGATTCATGTTTCAGCGAAGGACACGGCCATCTGCATGGATTCAACGTCCGGCCAAACACGCATCATCGCTACCGTCAGTGGATGACCCACAAGCTGGGCAGCTGGCACGATCAGTACGGACGCAGCGGTTGCGTCGGTTGCGGCCGCTGCATAACCTGGTGTCCTGTTGGCATCGACATCACCGAAGAGGCCAACGCAATCTGCGCCGGGGACCTGCCACAGGAGGGTTCACCATGAACCACTACCTGCCGCGCGAGGCACAGATCGTGGCCCGCACTGAAGAGTCGCCCAACACCTTCAGCCTGCATCTGCAACTGACCGATGCCGCGCCCTATTCCTTCGCTCCCGGCCAGTTCAACATGTTGTACCTGTATGGCTCCGGCGAGGTGCCGATCTCGATCGTCTCCGGGTCTGCCGAAGACGGTGTGCTGGTCCACACGATCCGCGCGCTGGGACGCATCACCAAGGGCCTGTCGGCGCTGAGGGTCGGCGACCGGATTGGGCTGCGCGGGCCTTACGGTCGCGGCTGGCCGATGCGCGCGGCGGAGGAACACGACCTGATCATCGTCACCGGAGGGCTCGGCTGCGCACCCGCGGTGTCGATCATCCACCACGTCCTGATGCACCGTGAACGCTACGGGCATTTGAGCATCCTGCAAGGTGTCAAACACACCGACGACCTGATCTGGCGCGAACAGTATGATGCCTGGGCCGGACTTCCCGACGTCGAGGTCCTGCTCGCCGCTGACGTCGCCGAACCAGGCTGGCGGGGACATGTGGGACTGGTCACCGCACTGTTTGACCAACTGTCGCTGCGGGCCGGGCAGACCGTCGCCATGCTGTGCGGACCGGAACTGATGATGCGTGCCGCCGCCCAGGACCTGCACGAACGCGGCCTGGCCGCCGATGCCATACACCTGAGTATGGAGCGCAACATGCAATGCGCGGTGGGACATTGCGGGCACTGCCAGTTCGGTGGGCATTTCGTGTGCCGTGACGGCCCGGTATTCGCCTGGCCACAGGTGCGCGAGCTGCTCGGCGTAAGGGGGTTCTGAAATGGACAAACCAAGCATCGCCGTGCACAAGTTCTCGTCCTGTGACGGTTGCCAGCTGGCGTTTCTGAATGCCGGTGAGGACCTGCTGAAACTCGCCGGGTTGGTCGACATCAGGCACTTCCTGGAGGCCGGCATCGCCGACGAGTACGCACGGGTGGACATCGCCTTCGTCGAGGGCAGCGTCTCGACCACCGACGAGCTTACCCGCATCCAGCGTGTGCGTGGCTGTAGCCGTTACCTGGTCACCCTGGGCGCCTGCGCCACCGCCGGCGGCCTGCAGGCGCTGCGTAACCTGGACGGCAGCAATACCGCATGGAAGCACGCGGTATATGCACAACCGGGGTTCATCCACACACTCGACCAGGCCGAGCCGGTCAGCGCCCATGTCAAGGTTGATTTCGAGCTCTGGGGCTGCCCGGTCAACGGCCGCCAGGTACTCGCGGCGGTGCAGCAACTGCTGTTCGGCGTGGCACCGCTGGAGCAACGCGACAAGGTCTGCATGGAATGCAAACGCCAACACGCGACTTGCGTCATGGTAACCGAGGGCCGACCGTGTCTGGGACCGGTCACGCGTACCGGCTGCGGTGCCCTGTGCCCACGTTTCGGGCGTGACTGTTATGCCTGTTTCGGCCCGGCCGAGAACCCCAACACTGCCGCGTTGAGTCG